>JBJFDX010000360.1:0-1525 GCA_051890235.1 Bacteroidaceae bacterium
TTCCTCCTTTTTGATTGCGCTTTCAGAATTGAATAGCATACTTTGTATGCAAAATCAGAGCCCTTGTATGCTCTGAGCATCTGATTGAAAACGACCGACTCACGGACAAACTTCAAATCGTCATCTACATGGAACATACAGCAACTTCGTACGGGCATTCAAGAACGTATGTGGCATCACACCCACCGAATACAAGAGGCGAGACGGTCAGTAAGGGAAAAATCGGGTAGGTTCTTAGTCATTTTCGAAGGCGTGCTTCATTTGAGCAGAGATTCCCGGTAGGCCGAGGGAGGCATGCCTTCATGTTGCCGGAAGGCTTCGTAAAAATAGGAGGGTGTGTCGAATCCCAGTTCGTATGCAATCTCCTTGGCAGTCATATGGGTATGCAGGAGCAGGTCCTTGGCTTTCGTCATCCGGTATTCTGAGTAGAACTGTCCCGGAGAGAATCCTGTATGCTTCTTAAACTCCTTGCGGAACATGCTGTATCCCATCCCCACCAGTTCCGCCACTTCCTCCATCTTGAGCTTCTTCGAGATGTTTTCCATCATGATGTTCTTGGCCATGACAATCTGTTCGGTAACGGGTGAGTAGGCATGAGGTTTCTGTCTGTAGACATATATGGTGGAGAGAATCAGGTTGATGTATCCTGCCAGATGCTGTTGGAAGGCAGGTTCCTGTGAGATGGCCACCTTGAAGGCATCGGAGAAGATTTCCCAAAGGAAGGCACTCACTCCTACGTTGACAATGGGGTGCTCAAGATCAAAGAACTGATGGCATACCAGCCTATCCATATATTCTCCCTTGAAGCCTACCCACGCTTCGCTCCATCCTGTTTCGGGATTTGGCGCATAGTTGTGCCATTCTCCAGGGAAGATGAGAAAGACATCACCTGCTTTGATGGGTGTCTTCTGACAATGGGTGGACCAGAACCATCCGCTTCCTTTGTAGATGTATACAAGTGTGTATTCCTGCAGAATCCGTCCGTTTTTGGTGCTGAACAGGTAATTGTCTGGGTGACTGCCATATGGGTAAGACTCGCCAGGTTGTCCGTTCTGCAAACCGATGGTGGTGGCGGCTAATCCCCACAGGAGGTCATGCTCATTTGAAATCAGATACTTTATTTGTCCCATGTTACGCAGGTGTATGTACTACAAAGGTAATGCGTTTGCGTCAAACTCATCCCGTGTTTGATGCAAAGAATTGATGAGTTTTGCCAAAATTCTGATAAAAATTGCCAATTTTTTGTAGGAGGTAATTTGAGTATCAGATAATTTTGTAATATCAATCATTCATAACAACAAGAAAATGAGCCCGAAACACCGTATGATAGCCAACGTGCTTATTAGCCTTCTTACTTCATTGGAACTCTGTGCTCAGCCTCTGTTTTCCTGCGAGGGTTTCATCTCTCCTGATGCAAAATGGCGTCCCATTCCATTGTGGTTCTGGAACAATTCGGCCATCAAGGAATCAGAGATGATGGAGCAGTTTCAGCATATGGTGGATACCGACCTATATGGTGGATGCG
>JBJFDX010000361.1:0-5357 GCA_051890235.1 Bacteroidaceae bacterium
TCAGCCTATGGGAAACTTATACTTTTTCAAGGAGTATCACGCAACTGTCGTATTCTCCATTGAGATTAATCTCCACACCTTGTTTCATGAGGAAACTGCCTGTGAAGGTTGAACCTTCCCAGTGGTCCTTACGGCCATTGGCATTCACCTGCTGCAGACGATAGCGTGCGTCGGGGTTAAGTCCGGCAAACATGAATCGTGGACGGGGGAAGAATACGTCTGTGTCAAACTTATAGGCGAAGAATACGGCCTTGCTTTTCTCTTCGTTGATGAAGAGTTGACTGGCATATCCTGTTCCTTCATAAGGGGAGATGATGCGATACTGATCGCCCAACTGTACAATGGGTCTGATGGTCTCTTTGTACAGTTTGAATGCTCCTTGAGCAAATTTCATCTCCTCTGGGGTGAGGTCAGATGGCTTCATCTCCATACCCAGACGTCCTGTCATGGCTACGTCGAAGCGGAACTTCAGAGGTATGCGTCTTCCTGTCTGATGGTTAGGACTGGCACTCACGTGCTGAGCCATACTGTTGACAGGGAAGAACATACTGGTGCCCCATTGTATGTAGAGTCTTTGGCGTGCATCGGTATTGTCGCTTACCCAGAACTCGTCAAAGTATGGCATGAGACCATAGTTGACGCGTCCGCCACCACTTGCACAACATTGGATGACAAGGTTGGGATATTTCTCGCGGATGCGCTTGAGCGTCTTGATGAGGCCCAGTTGATAGTCAACGTAGAGGTGGCTTTGCTTGTCAGCAGAAAGGTAGTGAGAACCGAAATTGGCGAGGTGATAGTTGCAGTCCCATTTGATGTAATAGGTGTTGGGCGTCTCCTTCATGATGTCGTCCACTACCTTGAATACGAAATCCTGTACTTCAGGATTGCACATGTCCAGAGTAAGCTGTGTGCCACCACGTCCTGTTTTGGGTTGGCGTGTAGGATGACATACCACCCAGTCGGGATGCTTCTCGTACAGTTCGCTCTTCGTATTGGTCATCTCAGGCTCAATCCAGATGCCCCACTTCAGTCCGCGTTTGGCGCACTCCTGCTCCAGGTTGGCCACACCATGAGGCAGTTTCTCTGTATCGGTAACCCAGTCTCCCAATGCGCAGTTGTCTACGCTACGCTTGTATTTGTTGCCAAACCATCCATCATCCATGACAAAGAGTTCTGCACCCACCTCTTTTACGCCATCCATCATCTTGAGCATACCCTCCTCGGTGACGTTCAGGTATACGCCTTCCCATGAGTTGAGGAGTGTCTTGCGCAAAGCATTACCATTGTGAACCATGTTGTTCAGACGAGCCCATCTGTGGTAGTTGCGGCTCACGCCTCCTCTTCCTTCTTCGCTATAGGCAAGAGCCAGGACAGGGGTGGTGAATGTTTCACCCTTGCCAACGGTATATTGGGAGTTGGCATCATTGATGCCTGCCACCAGGTGGTGCTCCTTCTTGTTGTTGGTGTCGATGGTGAAACGGAAGTTTCCACTCCAGCAAAGTACTGCTCCGATGGTACGACCGCTGTTCTCCTGAGGCTTTCCATCCAGTGAGATCATGATGTTTGGGCGGTTCTTGTATGCATTCTTGTTGCCTGTCACATCGTGTGTCTCAAAAATACCGGCCTTGAGAGGTTCTTCAGTAATCTGTGCCTCTGCACCCCAATCTCCATGCTCGTGGATTACCCATGCGTCACTCTGACGGAAGGGCAGATAGGCACTGGCGTATTTGAGCAGAGTGATGGGCTTCTTCTCTTGGTTGCGTATCACACTCCATGCTTCTATCACATCGCAGTTGTTGTAAGCTCTGTAACAGATGTCAACCAGGAAATCATACACCCTGTCCTTCATGGTGATGGTATAAACGGTGGCGTTTGATTCCTTAGTCTGGGTGTCTGATACGTATACCAGTTCTGTGCTCATGTTGCCATCGGCATGCTTCACGCTGAGTGCAGGTATGAAGGTGTTGTCAAGGCCAAATGCAGGATATGCATCTTGCCAAATGCTGTAGGCACGATACACCTCATTGGCATCCGTAATCTTGCCGCCATAATAACTGATGTGCACGGGTTTGTCCTCTTCTGCACTCAGTAGCAGGGTTGTCTGAGGGGTGTTGACGAAAATGTCCTTGGCAGGCAATGTTGCTGCAGCAAGTAACGCAATAACGGTTAACTGTTTTCTCATCGTTGTATTACTTTAGATTAAATTTAAATGTACCCTTTCTCGTTGTGCAAGACATGTTGGACGCACTTTTGTTGAAAGAGTGTGTGATGCATCAGAGCACTTTCACGCGTTTTACCTGAACATCGTGACTGTTTGCGCCTATCATGATGTCAAACTCGCCTGATTCGAAGAAGCGTTTGCCTTCCATGTCGTAGTAACTCAGGCTCTCTTCGTCCAGCTTGATGGTTACCGTCTTGCTCTCTCCTTTCTTCAGATATATCCTCTGGAAGCCTTTGAGTTCTCTTACTGGGCGGGCGTAACGACAGGCAATGTCACGAATGTAGCATTGTACCACCTCATAGGCGTCATAGTTTCCAGAGTTGGTCACCTTGACGCTGGCTTCGATGTTTCGGCCATTTACCTTGATGCCCATCATTCCATAATCAAATTTGGTGTATGATAAACCGTATCCGAATGGGTAGGCAGGACCATTACTTACCTCGAAATAGTTGCTCTGGTATTGGCGGAACTTTGTGTCGTTGTATCCTACGGGGCGTCCCGTGTTGAGATGATTGTAGTAGAGCGGTTCCTGTCCTGTTGCCTGCGGTATGCTGGTAGTGAGGCGTCCGCAAGGTGACTTGTCGCCGAAGATTACGTCACAGATGGCTCCTCCCATCTCTGTACCTCCAAACCATACATTCATAATGGCAGGCAGATTCTCTTTCTCCCATTTCATTGTGGTGGGGCGTCCAGAGAAGTTCAGAAAGACCACAGGTTTGCCTGTGGCAACAAGTGCTTTGAGCAGGTTACGCTGACATTGTGGCAAGTCGATATCTGTGCGGCTATGGCTTTCTCCTGTCCACTCGGCACCCTCGCCGCCTGCATATACAATCACGTCGGCCTTGGATGCTGTGACAATAGCTTCTGCCATAGCTTCTCCCGGATCTACTCTGGGAACTGTTCTGTAGGGTGAGTTGGCCATGCCGGCATCGTCCTGTCTGATATCATCGCTCAGGTTACACCCCTGTGCGTAGAGCACCTCAGCACTTCCATTCAGATAGTCGCGCATGGCTTGGAGCAGGGTGGGATAGGCATCTCTTTGAGGACGGGTTACACACCATGTGCCCAGCATTCCGTCGGTGGTATTGGCATTAGGACCGATGAGGGCAATCTTGCCTTGCTTCTTCAAGGGCAGGATATTGTCTTCGTTGCGCAACAGGACGAAGGTCTCGGCTGTGAAGTAGCGGGCGGTCTGGCGGTGTTCAGAAGTGAAGATGTGTTGTGCCTGCTCGGCATCTGGCATGCTGCAATGCTTGTAGGGATTGTCAAAGAGTCCCAGTTTGTATTTTGCTTCAAGTACGCGTCGGCAAGCCTGATCAATATCTTTCATGGAGATGAGGCCTTCGCGTAGGGCTTCTTCGCAATGGCCTATGAACGCTTTGCTGCACATGTCCATGTCGGTCCCTGCCTTGAGTGCTCGCACTCCATTGGTCTTCAAATCTCCGAAGCCATGGGCAGTCATCTCGTTGATACTTGCATAATCGGTCACGACGAAGCCTTTGAAGCCCCAGGTCTTTCTTAATATCTCATCCACCAGCCAAGGGTTTGCTGTGGCATGCTGGCCATCCACCAGGTTGAAACTTGTCATTACACTTTCCACACCTGCCTCCACGGCTGCTTTGTATGGAGGGAAATATTGGTTGAACATGCGCAGGTGACTCATGTCTACGGTATTGTAGTCTCGTCCAGCTTCGGAGGCTCCGTAAAGGGCGTAGTGCTTGAGACAGGCCAGTATGTCATGCTCGCCCTTGAGGTCGCCTTGATATCCACGGACCAATGCGGCCGCGATGAGCGAACCCAGATAAGGGTCTTCGCCATTTCCTTCAGCAATTCGTCCCCATCGGGCATCCAGAGCGATGTCTACCATGGGGCTGTAGGTCCATGAGATACCATCGCTTGAGCATTCCTCGGCCGCAATACGTGCACCACGTTCAATACCTTCGATGTCCCATGAGCAACTTTGTGCCAAGGGTATGGGGAAGATGGTCTTGTAGCCATGTATCACGTCCAGTCCCACCAGCAGGGGTATGCCCAGTCGGCTCTCTTTGACGGCTGCTTGTTGTATGGCATGAATCTTGTCTTTGCCCGTAAGGTTCAGGATAGCACCCAGTTCTCCGTTCTTGAGTAGAATTCCCATTTCGGTATCCATGGCTCCACCTGTGGTTACGTCTCCTCCCGGGAGAAGATTGAGCTGTCCGAGTTTCTCTTTCAAGGTCATCTTCTTCATGAGTGAAGAGATGTACTTGTCCATTTCTTTCTGTGAAGAGGCATATGCCGGACAGATTGAAAGAAGAAGGAGTAGACTGAAAAGAATCTTTTTCATCATGTGATTGCGCGTATTTTGAGGTTTATGAATTTTCTGTATCAATGCGTGAACTTGTTCATGTGGTATAGTCGTTTTAGCCAGTTTGCGGGAGATTGGAGAATCGGATTTGACTTTACTCGAGATCCCGTCTCAAGAATTGTCATACTCCTATCCCTTTCTTGGCAAGCAGAAGTCTCACACCTTTGCTGATAGAACTCAGTCCGAAGTCATCAGGATTCAGTTCCTTCCAACTTATCCATTTCAGTTCTGCTGCATCGTCCATGGCTTTGGGGTTTCCTTGATCCACGCGGCACAGGAAGAAAAGGTCGGTGGTAAATATGTTTATACCGCTGTATGGATAGGTATTGGGTAACGAGAAAAGGTATCTGACCTCTGTTACCTTGAGTCCTGTCTCCTCCATCACCTCACGTGCAACACCTTTTTCTGCCGATTCCATGCAGTCGCAGAATCCGCCTGGCAGGTCTAAAGTGCCCTTGGCTGGTTCCTTGGCTCTTCTGCAGACCAGCACATGACCAAGCCCATCTTCGATGATGGCAACGGTGGATGTGGCGGAGTTCATGAAATATTCAAACCCGCAATCCTTGCATTTTCTGCTTTTATCGCTGTTGATTTCGAAATGAACCGAACCGCAGACAGGGCAGAATCGGAAACGTTCCAGGGGATGTCTTTTGCTTATCTCCATGCTTGTGCTTAATTTGTCTTGTGAGGCATTTTCCCTTTTCCTGTTGTGCAAAATTAGACTATTTTTGTGATAATATACAATTTGTATGGCCTTATATGTTCCGTGATTCGACAAAAAGTTGCATATTT
>JBJFDX010000362.1:0-5357 GCA_051890235.1 Bacteroidaceae bacterium
CTGTTTCCATACCTCGGGAAAGACCGGGGCATCGTAAGTATCCTCTGCACAAAGACCATGCACCTGGCTGCACCAGTAGTGATAATATTCCGGTTCTGGCTTGATAAGGGAATAGAACCTATCCACTATCTCACCTCCACGCACGATCACTACACCAACGGAGCAAACCGATGAGCGCTCACTGTTGGCAGTCTCAAAATCTATGACTGCGAAGTTCTGCATGACATATGTGTTGTTTGTTCGGCCTCTATCTCAAAGGTCACGTTGTATCCGCTGAGGGGACTTTCACGCAGAGAAAGCATGAAGCCCTGCATCAGGAGCATCTGGCGTGAGATAGAGAGACCGATGCCTGAACCCTGTGGCTTGGTGGTGAAGAACGGAACAAAAATCTCCTGTGCTACATCGTAGGGAATGACATGACCATCATTACTAATCTGCAACTTACAGAAACATGCAGAGGAAGAAGCGGAGGAACGAGCCCATGAGATGTGTCTGATGCCGATGGTTCCGGCCTCTGCCTCTATGGCATTCTTGACCATATTGATAAAGACCTGCATCAGGAGATGTTCATCGGCGTGGATAACGACATCGGAGGATATGTCTATATCCCAATGGATATGGGGATAGAGAGCCGAGAGGGAGGAGACAAATGCACGCAAAGGAATGTCCTTCATGACTGGTTCCTGCAGCTGGGTCAGTTTGCGATAACTGTCCACAAAGGCTGAAAGCCCTTTGCTTGTGTCATAGATAGCCCTGATTCCTTCTTCATAAGGTGTTCCCTTGATATCAGGATCGGTCAGATAGGACTGGCTGATACCACGTATGGGAGTGGTGGCATTCATGATTTCATGAGTAAGAACACGTGTGAGACGTTGCCAGGATTCCACTTCACCACGCGCCACAAGTTTCTGGATATCACGTCCCATATCGTTGAGTGCCTCCTGCAAAGCCCGTTCACCGAACAACAATCCTTTGGTAGGCAGACGGAAAGAGAAATCCCGATGGCGTATGGCATCATGCATCAGTCTGGCGCGATCCCTAAGCAGACATTGGTGTCTGTAGATGATTAGGACAATCACACACACAAGGATGACAAGGACAACCACGGCTACTCTCATTGCTGATATTTCTTATATAACGTCTGACGCGTGATGCCCAGCAGTTCGGCAGCCTTGCTCATGTTGCCATGACAGCTGTCCACTACCCTTCTCACATGAGCCTTCTCCACTTCATCAAGCGAAGCCACCTGACGAGTCCTGTCGACAGCATCCTTGAGCACACGTATCAGATCGTCATTATCCCAAGGTTTAGTAACGAAGTCTGATGCTCCATTCTTCAGTCCCCTGACGGCAAGTTGCACATCTGCATAAGCGGTCACCAGAACCACGGGTACATGAGGATGCTTGCGATGGATGGCAGACAGCCATATCATCCCTTCCCGTCCAGAATTGACTCCCAAGGAGAAATTCATGTCCAGCAGAATCACATCCACACGCTCCTTCTGCATGGTGGCAAGGATAGCATCGGGAGCAGAGAGGGTGATCACATGCTCAAACACATTACGCAGAGTAATCCTCACGGCCGTGAGAATGGCAGGATTGTCATCCACAACGAGTATGGTACCATAATTCAGATTCATGCTGTAAAGTTACACTTTTCCACGCGGCCAACCTCCAAAAAAGAGATATATCAAGCGTAAGTGAACATAAAAGTGTATGATTTTCATACAAGAGTCTGTATGATTTCTACACAATCCGCCTCTGGGAGCAAGAAAAGCAGTAAGTAAACAAAGGACAAACGTATACCTTTGCAATAAAACGAGCGAAAAGCGATGAGAAGGAAGACCTGCATGATAATCATGCTCATGATGTGCAAAATGATGGTTGTGGCACAGCCAGACACACTGGTACTGTGCCTTCAGGATGCCATCCGTATGGCTCAAGAGCAGTCTCCCTCTGCTCAGAGTGCCCGCAATACCTTTCTGGCTGCCCATTGGAACTACCGTTACTTCCGGGCCAACTATCGGCCTTCGGTCACGCTCTCCTCCACTCCATATATAAATAAGGAGATGAACAGAATCACACAAGGAGACGGCACAGCGAAGTTTATCCAACAGGATCAGTTCGGAGCCGACCTGCAGTTACGCATCAGCCAGAACGTCAGTTGGACAGGAGGAAGCCTGTTCCTGAAGAGCAGCCTTAGCCGCATAGATGAATTTCAGAAAGGGGTAACGGCCTACAGCAGCAAACCCTTGGTGATGGGATATGAACAGAATCTCTTTGGCTATAACTCTCTGAAATGGAATCTGCGTATCGAACCCATCCGATACCGTGAAGCCAAGAAACAATATGCCGAGACGCTGGAGATTGTTTCCGCCACAGCCTGCAATTATTTCTTCTCACTGGCCTCTGCACAGGCGGAACTGGAGATGGCCAGACAAAACCTTGCCTCTGCCGATACACTCTACAGCATGGCGCAGGGACGTTATAAGATAGGTACAATAACAGAGAACGAGATGCTTCAGCTGGAGATAAACCGGCTGAATGAAGAGACGAACGTGATGGATGCTGAAATCAGCCTCAGAGAGGTGGAAAGGAAAGTACGCTCCTTTCTGGGACTCGAAAGGACGATGACGATACGGATAGTGATGCCCGACAACGTGCCTCAGTTTGAGGTTCCCCTGGCAAATGCCATGGAGCGTGCATTACAGAACAGCCCCGACCCCGAGTATTACCAGCGTATCATCAAGGAGAGCGAGAGCAACCTGTCCTATGCCAAGGCAAACAGAGGACTGCGTGCCGACCTGTATGTGCAATTCGGTCTGTCACAGACAGGACGTGACATAGGCAGTTCCTACAACCATCTCCTGCATCAGGAGTATGCCAGCGTTTCACTCTCCCTTCCTATCCTCGACTGGGGACGCGGGAAAGGAAAGGTGAAGGTGGCTAAGTCGCAACTGGCTCTCACCCGCACACAGGCAGAACAGGGGATGAACGACTTCAGTCAAAACGTGGAGAAACTGGTGATGCAGTTCAACATGCAGTCGCGCAAAGTGCACATTGCCGCCCTGACAGACAGGCGGGCAGAACAGCGACACTCCGTGGCACGCAGACTCTACATCATGGGACGCAGCAGTATTCTGGACCTCAACGCAGCCATAAGAGAGAAGAATACAGCTCGCAGAAACCGCATCTATGCGATGAGCACCTACTGGACTCTCTACTACACCCTGCGCAGCATGACCGCTTACGACTTTGAACACAACATTCCCATTTCAGAACAATTACCTATTGAATAAGCATATGGACATCAAACTCAAACCACGCCCCTGGTACGTAAAGTATCTGTATCATATCCTCTTCGGCCTTGCCTTTGTGGCCTTTGCCGTATATGTCATCACGCTGTCGCTCGGTCCTCGCCACCTGACAATTGACAAGGAGGAATATACCATTGCACAGGTTAAGGAATCTCCCTTCATGGAATACATAGACGTGGAGGGAGTGGTGCAACCCATACAGACCATCTGGGTGAATGCCATGGAGGAAGGCTATGTGGAACGCATAGTGGCAGAGGAAGGGGCCATGTTGCACAAGGGAGATACCATCCTCGTGCTATCAAACCCCGAACTGTTCCGCATCATAGACGAAGAAGAGGCCGAATGGGAGAACCAGCAACGTAAGTACCGCGAGCAGGAGATAGAAATGGAACAACATTCACTCGCCCTGCAACAGCAAGCCCTGGAAGCCGCTCACCAGATGACATCACTCGGGAAGTCGCTTGAGCAAAGCAGGGAAGAATGCAGGATGGGAATCAAGAGCAAAGCCGAACTGGAGGTACAGGAAGAGAACTATGAGTATCAGCGAAAAAAAGCTGAACTGCAACTTCAGAACCTCAAGCACGATTCCGTATGCACACAACTGAAACAGGAAATGATAGAAGCCAATCGAAAGGCTTCTGCCAGAAAGTTTTCACGCTCGTCGGCTCGGACGGCCAACCTTATCGTACGCGCAACGGTTGACGGCCAACTCAGTTTCCTCAACGTTACTTTGGGACAGAAGATGATAGCGGGAATGAATGTGGGGCAGATAAAGGTGCTCACGGAATATAAAGTGAAAGCCTCACTCTCAGAATATTACATAGACCGCATCACCACAGGACTGCCTGCCAGCATCAAATATCAGGAGAAGAAATTCCCCATGCGCATCAGCAAGGTGGTACCGGAGGTGAAGGACCGCACCTTCGACTGTGACCTGATCTTCTCGGCCGACAAGCCTTCCAACATTCGTTTGGGAAAGAGTTATCGCGTGCAGATAGAACTGGGCAAACCAGAGAGCATTCTGGTCATCCCACGTGGTGACTTCTTCCAGCATACAGGCGGACAATGGATTTACCGTCTCAATCCCGACGGCAAGACTGCAAGAAAGGTAGAGATAGATATTGGCAGGCAAAACCCTCTGCAATATGAAATCCTCTCAGGTCTGAAGCCTGGAGACCGTGTTCTGGTGACGGGATATGATCACTTTGGAAATATTGAGGAACTGGTGATAAAATAAAATCATATATCATTTACGTTAATAAAATAATTAAGAGAGTAATGAAAATGACATTCCACAACCTGAAGGTGGCTGTTCGCAACCTGATGAAGTACAAACTGCAGACCGTCATCTCGGTGCTGAGCATAGCCATAGGCATCGTCACATTGGCCTTTGCACATGCGGCCATGTCGAGGCTGAAACTGCCCTGTATCTACAGCCAGCCTTATATAGAACGAGCATACAACGTTAGTCTTAAGCCTCTGGAGGGCACAGGAAACAAGGTAGATTCCATGGGCAAGGATACGCCCTCACTTGGCTACACCATCGAAATCATACGGGCTCTAAAGAAAGATGGCGGACCAAAAAGCGTGGAACGCATGGCTATACCCAGCAGAGAAATGTACGGTAATTTCATGAAGTTTCACTTGTGCGACTCCACCACTCGTACAGTCATGATGAAAACTATCTTTATCGACCCAGACTATTTTAACTTGATAGGACTCCGCTCTGCCATTACGGGCAAGGTCATCAAGAGGCTTGAGCCGGGCGAGGCCGTCATCAGCAAAGAGATGGCTTCCATCATATTTGGAAAGGCGAACCCGATAGGGGCGGTCTGTGCGGAACCTTGCGGACTGAGTCCCCTGCCACTTACCATCGTGGATGTATACGAGGACCTATCAATCCTTGAGAGGCCCCTCAGCAACCAGAAGATGTACTACTCCCTTGGCGAGATAGAAGATGGATTGAAAGGACATCCATCCGAATATCATATTATCTCCCAGAAGAATCTTATACTACTTAGGGAAGGCTATTCGGAGCAGG
>JBJFDX010000363.1:0-5350 GCA_051890235.1 Bacteroidaceae bacterium
TTTGCGGATTTTTTACAGACAAATTTCTGAATTGTTAATTTCGTGTTACAATTTATCAATATACAAAAAGAATATGATACTTTTGTAACATACTAAGGCCAAGATAAGCCAAGGATATATGGAGCGCCATTACCTGGAATTCAACCTTACGACAATATCTTAACCATAATACAATAACAAAAACAATGAGAAAACTCTTTCGTTCACTCCTGCTTATGACCTTAGGCATGGCAGGAAGCCTCTCGGTACAGGCCCAACACACCTATGTGAATGGAATATGTACAGAAGAGGATTGTACAGCCCCCTATGAGCAACCCGCTCAGGAAGGTGACTGGTTCATACTGAAAAATGTGGGTAATGTGGAATGGTTCTCCAAACAGATTGCTTCTGGTGAACTAACGCTCAATGCCAAACTTGACTGTGACATCGACTTTCAAGGCATTGAGAACCTGCATAGCCCCATTGGACCGAACACGGGAAGGAAATTCAATGGTACCTTTGACGGACAAGGGCATCGCATCAAAAACATGATCATTAACCGACCCACAGAGAACAATCAGGGATTCTTCGGTTTCCTGAGAGGAAACAATCAGGATACCAGAGTAATGAACCTCATCATCGACAAGTCGTGCTCCATCACTGGTGCCAACTATGTGGGAGGTATCACAGCCAATGCTCAGAACTCTGAGACCATCATCTATATTGAGAACTGTATCAACGAGGCTGATATCACAGCCGCTAATGGTGGTGATGCAGGAGGAATCATCGGGAGCAGCACCAGCAATACACCCAAATGGAATATCAAAAACTGTGTGAATGCAGGTCACATCATAGGTAATGGTTACGCAGGTGCACTCAGTGCCTGGATGGGAGGCAACAGCGCCATTCTGGTAGACGGATTCCTCAATATCGGTTTGGTGGAGGGTTTTGACCAGACCAACAACATCACCCGCATGAGCGGAGGAAGCTTCAGGAATATCTATGACCTAAGCATGACAGAGGGAGCAGGACAAGGCATTATAGACGGACTAACACCAGAAGATATCACCAGTGGCAAACTGGCCTATCTGATGAATGGCGACCAGTCCACCATCACTTGGAGGCAGACTCTGGGAACAGATAACTATCCGGTACCCTTTGAAAGTAGTTTGCAAGTATTTCTCAATGGTATGGTTAGCTGTGATGGAACTCCTCTGGAAGGCGGCACTTACAGCAATACAGAGAGTACGCCAGAGATTCCGCCTCACACCTATCCCGACAATGAGTATCATTGTGATGTATGCGGACACATTGATGAAAATTTCTGTCCATCCATCGATGGAGTGTACCAGATAGGAACTGCACGCGGACTGGAATGGTTGGCTGAGTTGGTGGCCAACGGAAAGACCGATGTCAATGCGGCACTCACAGCCGACATAGACCTTGCAGGTTCTACCTTCCAGGGCATCGGATCACGTAACAGTGGGTATAAAGGTTCGTTCGATGGACAGTACCACATCATCTCGGGACTTGACATGAGCAGCGTAGAGAGCGATTGGTCGGGTTTCTTCAACTTCATTGTGGGTGGAGCCACCATACAAAACCTCATTTTGGACGAGACTTGTGTCATCTGTGGTAACATGGGTGTGGGCTTGATAGGTGGATGCAATCAGAGTGGCGACGTCCTGCTCAAGAACCTGGGCATGCACGGCAACGTAACTGCCTATGGCAAGAATGCAGGTGGAATCCTGGGATGCAACACAGGCAGCCAAGCCAAGATACGCATGGAGAACTGCTTCGTTACAGGTATTATCATCGGCTCCAATGAGAGTGGACTGATCAGCGGATGGATGGGAAGCAACAGCCCCATTGCCATCAACTGCTGGGGAATGGGAGAGTGCTATGGAACGGAAAATGAAGGAAAATACCTCTTCAGACACAACAACCTCTCAATGACCAACTGCTATTCTGTCTTCGGCACGCAAGGCAAAAACTTCGTCATGGAAGAGATGGAGAGCGGAGCACTCACTTACATGATGAACAGCACACTGGAGTCTCCTGTCTGGTTCCAGAATCTGGATAACGACCAGCCAA
Source organism: Bacteroidaceae bacterium (assembly GCA_051890235.1). Classification (GTDB taxonomy): domain Bacteria; phylum Bacteroidota; class Bacteroidia; order Bacteroidales; family Bacteroidaceae; genus Physcousia. The sequence continues at coordinate 2,074 of JBJFDX010000363.1, forward strand.
AGGATGACTACCCCACCTTCGACCCCTCACACGGCATTGTGTATGTACAGGCTAAAATGAACTGTGACGGCTCCTTCGAAGACGAAGATGCTACATATTCCAACCACAACACAGCAGTCATCCCAGGACATCAGTATAAGGACGGATTCTGCACCAACTGCGGACAGGAAGATGCCGACCATCCTTTCCTGCGCGTGTTTGAAAATGCCGACCATGACATCACCACAGGATATATCAATCACAACTCTAACGATGGCTCCGGACTTGCCATCAACAACAGTGTGGCAGAACATTGGAACCAGCAATGGTTTGACACCTATCAGGAGGTAACAGGACTGGGCAAGGGTATCTACAGATTGCGTGTGCAAGGACTGACACGCGTAAAGGAATGGCGCAATACAGAAGGAGAGCCCTACGAGACTGGAATACTCTCTGACGAATATAAGCCTCTCTATTACAATAGCCAGTACTATGCCGAAGTGGGTGGTATGCGCATCGCAAACCGATTTATGGACATCAGTGAAGGACGCTATGAGCAGAGCGTGGGCGAAATAGAGAACTTCAACGAGAACACCAACTGCTTTGTACCCAACTCCCTGGCAGCTGCACACAAGCGCTTCATGAAGGGTGCCTACTGGAACGAACCCATCTACTTTGCCGTTGAGAGCGAAGAGGATACCTTAAAGATTGGAGTGGAAAACCGCATCTATCTGTATGGTAACTGGACCGTATGGGACACCTGGAGACTGGAGTACGTGGGTGAAGCCACAGACGAGAACATCCAGCTGATCCGTTCCCAACAGGAAGCAGCCATACAGGATATCGCGGAATTGGAGGGACAGTCCACCCTGACCTCAGCCTACGAGACCGCACAGACGACACTCAGTCAGGCAACAACGCTGGATGAAGTACTCCAAGCAGCCGACGTGCTCTCCCGCATGCCTCAGCAGATACGTCTGAGTCATCTGGCATACGCCAAGTTCCAGCAAGCCATCAACAATATCATAACCGAACGCGCTGCTCACCCCGACCTCAACGGAGCATACGCCAACCTGCTCGACACCTATCTGGAAGGAGACGAGGCTGAGGTGGAAGGGTTACCCAATGGCACATACCTATATATAATAGGAGAACGACTGCTGGATATTGACCAATTAGAGGCAGAAGCAACATTTGCAGCCGAACTGCTCAACATGGCCATCAAGACCAGTGTAGTGGAAGGTTCGGATGTGACAAACCTCATCGTGAACCCAGCCTTTGATGCTGATGCCGATTTCCAGGGTTGGACATATGAGATAAGCAAGCGCGGTGATAGCGGCAGCAACTTCTACAGCAACTCTGGATTCACAGACATCTACCCCGTGGCAGGAACATGGAACACAGCCTTCAATCTGTGGCAAGACATGGAAGAAGGACTGCCTGATGGAATCTACGAACTGGAAGCACCTGCCTTCTATCGTCCCGGCGCCAACGGTCAAGGAGACCTGACAGGTAAGGACTTCGTTCCCGCAACACTTTACATCAATGACTTCCACACACCCGTCACCAACATCTACGCAGGCCGCGTGCTCTATGCCGATGCCATCAACGGAGTCAACTGCCGTTATGATGCCGCCAATGATGAGAATGCTCCTCATAACGGAGAATACACCTCTTCACAGGACTATGACACAGGGGACGGATATGTGCCCGAACAGCGTCAGGCCATGAGCTTTGCTCTCGCTGCAGGCCGATATGTGAATCATGCCTATGCCATAGTGGAAGGCGGCAAGATACGTCTGGGCATCCAGAACATGGAGAAGCCATGGAACGAAAGCGGTATGACCATATGGGGAAAGTTCAAACTGATCTATCGTGGCCATAACGAAGAAGCCCTCGATGCCCTCATCACAAATCTCGAAGCACGCAAGACCGCATACGAGGAAGTACGCATCGATCGCGAATACTACTATTCTCTGGAGCACATAGAGCAGGCCGACATACTCCTCAAGCAAGCCAAGGAGAGCACCGACCTGGAAGAGAAGATGAACCTCGTGAAGCAAGCCAATGCCGAGATCAATGCCATACCCACCAGTGTGGCCATCTATGACAAACTCATCCAGCTGAAGGACTACATCTACACCCAGGCAGGAGCACTCGTTGAGACAGACATGGACAAGGCCGAGCACTTCTATCAGGCAGGAGATGAGATTGACGTGCATGTCATAGAGGGAGACCTTACCGACGAAGAGTGCGAGAAACTATACACAGAAACACTCTACAGGACAGACCTTGACGGAGGATTCTATGTACAAGGTGACCTGGTAGATGAAGAAGGAAACGACCTCACCTATGGAGCAAAACTCACCAACTATCCCCTCACACGACAGGAGGATGGCACATGGACAGGCATCGTCAGAGTGCAAGACCGTACAGACAGAGCCAACTCATCTGCTCGTGCCGGAATCTACTTTACTCTGATGAACCAAACCTACAAGGCCGCAGAATCACAGACACGCTTTGTTACACCAGCACACAACACATTCAATCTGGTGCTGAATGGCGGACATGACTATCAGACTATGGGCGGAGAGTTCCAGGTAACCCTCAATCCTGAAACAGGAAGCGTAACCTTCAATCCCACTGCATATCCCTGGTCAGACAACGTGTACGTTGTGGGTACTGTTCACGACCAGAATGGTGTACTCCATGACTGGAAAAACGACGAGGTGGCACCCCTTGCACACAAAGGCAACGGTGTATACGAGGGTAACGTAACCTTCACCCGCTCTGAGGGAAGATGGGACGGATATGCCTGCTTCACCATTTTCGCATGCCGCTCCACGGAGTCTGACATCTCCTTCTCACAGATGACACGCAGCAGCTGGGGAGAAGCCAGATATGGTTCAGTAGAGGATGAAACCGTGCTTCAACCAGGAAGTACTCTGACCAATCTGGTACGAGGAAGTGACCGCAAGTGGATGATTCCTCTGGACGACTCTGTTGAAAGTGTCACCTACACCGTGGTATTTGACATGAACAATGAGACCATCGAACTGAAGGTCATCAATCCTGATGCTATCGAGGAGATTGCAGAGGGCGCATCTGACAAGCAAAATCAGATGAAGGGCATCTACACCCTTACAGGCCAACGGGTGATTCATGCCACGCACGGCTTGTATATCATCAATGGCAAGAAAGTTCTCGTGAAGTAATTAGCTGAAAAAACCGGCAGAGACTGCACCATTCTCTGCCGGTTTTCTTTGCAAAAACTAACTGAACTTAACCCCAATCATAT
>JBJFDX010000364.1:0-1521 GCA_051890235.1 Bacteroidaceae bacterium
TTCAATCCGTGTTAAAAGAAAAGAACCGGTCCTGCGGCGTACTGCCCTCCAGGCACCGGAGCGTGATGTGTGTGGTATTATTGGTCCGTTGGTTGCTCCAGCAGTTTTTTCATGCGCAGGAGGGCCTCCACGTAGTAATAGTCGGCATAGGTGAGAGGTACGTCCACCTCGCTCTTGCCAGGCAGATGTCCCACGCCATGCTTCAGGATAAATCCTCCCTGCGACCCTGCTTCGGCCAGATAGGCAGGCGAACTGAGTGTGCGTATCTGCTTCTCGGCCAGGGAGAGCCATCTGCCGGCATTCTCCCTGCGGTCCAGTTGGGAGAGTTCGATGAAGGCGCAAGCCATAATGGCGGCTGCTGATGCGTCACGCAGGGCATTGGGGATGCCCTCGGCATCGAAGTCCCAGTAGGGGACTCCATCCTGGGGCAGACGTGGGTGTGAGGCGATGAAGTTGGCTATACGGCGTGCCTGCTTGAGATACTTGGGGTTGTGTGTCTCGCGGTACATCATCGTGTATCCATAGAATCCCCAGGCCTGGCCGCGTGTCCACGAACTGCTGTCGGCAAAGCCCTGTACCGTCTGTTTCAGCTGCGGCTTGCCCGTTTCGGGGTCATACGATACCAGATGATAGGTGCTGTAATCCTTGCGAAAATGGTTCTTCATCGTGGTACGGGCATGCCTCTGAGCCACCTGCCGGTAGCGTCTGTTGCCCGTTGCGTGTGTCATGAAGCAGAGCATCTCCAAATTCATCATATTGTCGATGATGACAGGGTATTTCCATCTCTTGTTTGATTCCCAAGACTTTATCACGCCCAGTTTCTCGTTGTATCGGGTCATCAGACTTTGTGTGCCCTCCTGGATGACGTCCAGATAATGGGGATTGCCCGTCAGCCGGTATCCCTGGCCGAAACTGCAATAGAGCATGAAGCCCAGGTCGTGTGTATTGGTCAATTTCTTGGCAGGTTCGCATCGCTCGGTGAAGAGTTCTGCGTAATGGCGGAGTTCCTCGTCGGGTTTGTCGCCGTAGAGCATCCACAGCACTCCGGGGAAGAATCCGCAGCACCAATGCCGGTAATCGCTCGTCATGAGCTGCCCTTTTTCATACGTCCGTGGCAGGCGTCCGGGCTTTTCTTCCAACTGTTTGGCTAAAAGAAGGCTCTGCTTTCGGCTTAATTCGAGTCCTCTTTGCACTATTTTGCTCATGGGTTCCTGTGCCTTTATGGATAATGTGGCAATCAGAAGGCTTGCAAGAAACAGCACTCTCTTCATGTGGTGTGATGATTAGGGTTAGGTTTTGTTCTGAATTGGCGGGTGTTACGGGCGTCATGCGGCACGTAGTTTCCTGTCCAAAGTTAGTCATTTTTCTGCAATCAGAGGAGTCTGTGTTCCTGAAAACCTGCCTCAGATTCTTTCATTTTGGCTTCGGAAATCCTTTTTGGGTCCTCGGAAAGGCTATTTTTGTGCTCGGATTGCCGATTTTTGTATTTGCCAAATTTGCTCATATGAGGTAAAAATGCAC
>JBJFDX010000365.1:0-1511 GCA_051890235.1 Bacteroidaceae bacterium
TCGACGTATATCTTCAGATAGTCCTTGAGGCCCTCGGCATAGAGAAACTTATCAAGAGAGACCTGTACAAGTTTGTAATCGCTCTTGACATAGATAAATCCTCCCTGAGAGGTGCCTTCCTGAGAAACTGACGTGAGAGGCTGTGGAGATGAGGAAGTCTGACCAAACCATACAAGAGCCTTGTTGACACTCTCGAGAAACTCATTATAGTTGATAGGCTTCTTCAGATAATCAAGAGCATTCACCCTGAAGCCCTCCACGGCATACTCGCTGAAAGCTGTGGTGAAGACCACACGTGTGCTGCTGGGCAACATGTGCGAGAACTGCAGGCCATCAAGGTCAGGCATCTGAATATCCAGGAAGACCACATCCACAGGATCGGAGATAAGGTCATGCAAGGCTGAAGATGCACTGTCATGCTGACCCTTGAGAACGAGGAAAGGAGTCTTGCGAACATAACTCTCAAGCAGAGCTCTTGCCAGAGGTTCGTCGTCTACTATGGCACATGTAATCTTGTTCATCTTGTATGTATTGTAAGGATTGAATAATACTCATTACGCTCTGGGTCAACACCCTTGCTCCACTCATAACAGCCGGGATAAACCAGGTCAAGCCGCCGCTGTACCTGAGCGAGCCCTACCCCATGCCCACTCTTGTCATCAGATGACTTAGGATAATTGCTGTTGCGGATATCGGCCCGGATGATACCGGTCTCGGTGGATGCTTGCAGATGAAAGTGGATATAGCCCTGATTGCCATGAATACCATGCTTGAAGGCATTCTCAATCAGAGAGACCAGGATATAGGGTGCTATGGGCATCTGGCCACAGTTCTCTAAATCAGCCACAAACTCCACATGCACATTGGGAGAAATACGCAATTGCCAGAGGTCCACATAGGAGCGCAGAAAATCTATCTCCCGCTCAAGCCTCACATAGGTATCACGCCCATGATAAAGCATGCGGCTCAGCAAACGGCTCAGATTAAGAATGGCCTCCTGGGCCTTGTTCTGATCCATGATGACAAGAGCATAGATATTGTTGAGCGTGTTGAGCAGGAAGTGAGGACTGATCTGATTCTTGAGACTCTGCAGTTCAGTCTCTGTCTGACGGAGTTCAGCCTGCTTGCGGGCCATCTCCTCCTGACGAAAACGAAAGGCCATGCGCAATACAACACAGAGCGATACCAGCAGAGAACAGACAAGAAAATTGCAAAGCAGGCTGAGCCAATCCTCCAAACGGTCAGAGGGTATATAGCCTAAAAGAGTAAGAAGGTTTCTCTGCTTGGGTAAGGACTCCTTTTGGATGAGATTAGGCGTACCTTGTGAAGCGTACTCATCCTCAATCTTGCATGAATAGGTAATGCGGTCAGAAGATGAAGTGGCATGCAGGGTATCGTATGCCGATTTATCTTTGGCACACAAAAAGCAATCCCTCTGCAGCATCTCCCAATGGGAAAGACTGGACTTCTCATGAAAATTTTGGGCAGAATAATCCCACAGCAAACCTGTA
>JBJFDX010000366.1:0-1505 GCA_051890235.1 Bacteroidaceae bacterium
AGCAGCCTCCAATGACTCTGCCTCACTCTCCTCTCCCTGCACAACAAAAGTAGTCTGGCGAGAATCAGAAGAATCCGCACGCGAAGCATAGATGGTGAAATCATACTTGAGAGTGGGATTGAGATGCCCCAGCACAAACTGAGCCATAGGATTAGCCTGAGCCTTGCCAAACCTACCCGTGGAATAACCCCATTGGGCCGTCATGCTTACCCTGGCAGGCATAAGCAAACGGGTGAGCGTATAGGTGGCACCATTCTGATTGGCACAACACATAGGGTGAGTGGCCGTGAGCGTGATACCCGTGGGACGCATATACTCGTCAGTAATCCAGGTATAAGTACGCCGATGAGTGGCAATATCATTCCAAGAGTTCATACCGCAAGGTTCATTCCCAAAGTTGAACCTAACCACGCCTACAGGCTCGATATCGTTGACAGGCGCAAAGCCCACATCTGACATGTCTGCCACTTGAAACGGGGTGGCACAAGCCCTATGAGCAGCCGTCTGACAAGTGAAAGCTGTCACGGAATCGACACCCTCAGGACGATAAGAGAGTCCAACAGAGGAACAACCGGTGAGGCGCTCAAGCCAAGTACAGGCGGCAGTATATCTGCCAAACAAGAGGTCGAGATGATATCCGTCACGATTGAGATTGTCACCCAGCCAAGAGTATCTGGCATTCTGAATGGCCGTACCGCTGGGCACAAGCAGGACAAGTTCGGGATGAGTAGTAAGAGCCTGCTGTACAGAATGGCAAATGCTATCATACATGGCTTGCTGGCTGCTGCCATAATTGGCAAAGCCTCCATGCGTAGAGTCCAACGAATAAGACCAGGTCATGTGAAATCCCATCTGCACGTCTGGATTGGGACAAAGAGCCGAGGCATAAGAGATAAGTTCCGACATGCAAGGCTCATAGGTGTTGTATAATCCCGACTCAGGACTGGCCTGCTGAACGGTTATATAATCCCAAGGCTCATCCTCAACAAGCGTACGCAAAGCAGACTGACGTGTGTTGGTACGCACCCCATTCACCACCTTGCGATACTCAAAGGTATTATTCTCCTCTGTCACATCACGCCAATGAGAAGCAAAACCCTGTCCCGCACGATACCCATTGCCTATAATCAACTCCACACCCACCTCACGGCCCAATTCGTAGAGATACTGCTCCACAGCATCCTGAGAGAAACTGTTGCCTATGGCAAGTACACGAATGGTGTCGGTCTGAGCCCATAATGAGCCCATACAGGACAGAGTGAACAAAAGGAAACCTACTCTTTTCATATCATCAGATACACTCAAATAAAGAACACCGGGCGAGGCAGGTTATCTCCCTGTGCCCCGCCCGGTGCTTAGGTTGCCAGAAGGTTTTCTGGCCTTATTTCTTGTTTGTCTTTGCCATTGTCAGATAAGCTGTGGGAGCAGCCACAAAGATAGATGACAGCGTACCGAAGAGTACTCCAAGAATCATGGCAAACGCAAAACTGCGAATGCTTGCACCA
>JBJFDX010000367.1:0-5261 GCA_051890235.1 Bacteroidaceae bacterium
ACTGTCGATGAAGATGACACGTTCCGTAGCATGTAACTTCACACTACCCTTCTGAACAACCTCAAGCAAACTGTCCTCATATTCGGTTGACTTCTTCTTTTTTTCAAGCAAACCGATTTTCTGTTGCAAGAGTTCTTCTGCCTTGGTAAAATCGTACAACGAGATGGCCTCCTCAATAGGAGCATCCAAGTCCTCTGCACTTATCCTACCCCTCTGAGCAGAAACAGAAGTACAAAAGACAAAGAAAAAAGTTGCAAACAGATACTTTTTCATTTGATTACTTAAATATAAAATATACAGCCAGGACAAGACAGATCATCGCTGCTACATGATTCCAATGTAACTGCTGCCCCTGAAAAAGAAGGTTGGCAACAACACAGAAAACAAGCAAGGAAATGACTTCCTGAATAATCTTCAATTGCATAAGCGTGAAAGGGCCACCATTGTCTACAAAACCCAAACGATTGGCAGGTACCTGAAAACAATATTCCAGGAAGGCAATCCCCCATGAAAGCACAATCACAGCAATGAGGGGCCACGATTTTGTGGCACCCGCACCCTGTAATCTCAGATGACCATACCAGGCCAAAGTCATAAATAAGTTGCTACACACTAAGAGTGCAACAGTCTGTAATCCTTTCATTTACCAGACAGATACTGATTCATTGCTGCAGCAGCACGGCGGCCATCACCCATAGCCAGGATAACAGTAGCTCCACCACGTACAATATCACCTCCAGCAAATATCATAGGAATATTGGTCTGCATACCCTCGTTGACAACAATTGTGTTCTTGCGGCCCAACTCTAAGCCCTGAATAGAAGTTGGTACTATAGGGTTGGGAGAAACACCAACTGCAACAATAGCTTGATCGATGGCTATCGTTTCCGTTGCACCAGGGATGGGCTGAGGACTTCTTCGACCAGATGCATCAGGTTCTCCAAGCTCCATCTTCTGCAGAACAACCTCCGTCACGTTTCCTTTCTCATCGGCATGATACTCGACAGGATTGTGCAATGTAAGGAATTCTATTCCTTCCTCCTTGGCATGTTTTACCTCCTCGAGTCGGGCCGGCATCTCAGCCTCACTACGGCGATAGGCAATAAAGACACGCTCGGCACCGAGTCTCTTGGCTGTACGGCAACTATCCATAGCAGTATTTCCACCACCAACAACCATCACACTCTTTGCCTTCTTGATGGGGGTAGCAAACGAAGCATCACTGGCATTCATCAGATTTACACGGGTAAGATACTCGTTTGAACTCATCACGCCATTGCTGTTTTCACCAGGAATTCCCATAAAATTAGGAAGACCAGCACCCGAACCGACAAAGACACCCAGAAATCCTTGTTGTTCCAGTTGCTCAACAGTAATAGTCTTACCCACTACACAATCCTTCTGGAACTTCACGCCAATCTTCTCGAGGTTACTTATCTCCACATCCACAATCTTGTTGGGCAGACGGAATTCGGGAATACCATACTTAAGCACGCCGCCTATTTCATGAAGAGCCTCGAAAACTGTTACATCATAACCAGCCTTTGCCATGTCACCTGCAAAACTCAGTCCGCTGGGACCGGAACCAATTACGGCAACCTTCTTGCCATTGCTTGGAGCAACCTCAGGAAGAGCCATGCGTCCGCTCTCACGCTCAAAGTCAGCAGCAAAACGTTCCAGATTGCCAATAGCCACGGCGGGCTCGTTCATCTTGAGATGAATACATTGACTCTCACACTGTTTCTCCTGAGGACAAACACGTCCACACACAGCAGGCAAAGCCGAAGTGCTCTTCAGTATACGAGCAGCATTCAGGATTTCTCCGCGCTCGATATTCTTGATGAAAGATGGAATATTGATGCTCACAGGACAACCCTTCATACAAGTTGGATTGGCACAATCAAGACACCTCTTTGCCTCTGTCATTGCCTGTTCTACTGTCAATCCCTTGTTAACCTCTTCCACACGTGTGGTGGCACGATAAACAGAATCAAGTTCCGGCATCTGACATCGTGCAATCAGGGTGCGCTCCTTAGCCTTCATGCTTTTACGCAACTCTTCACGATAAGGTGCCGAGCGGTCTATCAGTTCTGACAGAGGAGTGGTGGTGTCCATATCCTCAACGTTGATAGGAGCCACTGATGATACCTCTGGATTATCAACAGCAACCTCTTCCGTGAGCGCATTTTCACCAAGAGCCTTCTGGTAAGCCTCCATAGCCTCTAACTCTTCGGCTTTGAATGCGCCACCTCGCTGAAGCATCTCATTGAAATCCACCTGATGACCATCAAACTCAGGACCATCAACACAGACAAACTTAGTCTTTCCACCCACACTGATACGGCATGCACCACACATACCCGTACCATCCACCATGATGGTATTCAGAGACACATCTGTGGGAATATCATATTTCTTTGTCAACAAGCAACAGAACTTCATCATGATAGCCGGACCAATGGCAAAACACTTATCCACCTTCTCACGTTGGATAACCTCTTCCATGCCCACGGTTACCACTCCTTTCTTACCATAAGAACCATCATCGGTCATGATGATAACCTCATCAGAACTCTTACGTACCTCTTCCTCAAGAATAATCAATTCCTTGCTGCGACCTGCAATCACACTGATTACACGATTGCCGGCAGCCTTGAGCGCTTGGATGATGGGCAACATGGGAGCAGTACCCACACCGCCACCAGCACACAGAACGGTACCATAGTTCTCGATGTGAGTTGCCTTGCCCAATGGGCCTACTACGTCAGCGATATAATCACCCTCGTTCAGAGCGCACAACTGACTGGTACTGGCTCCTACCGCCTGGATAACCAAGGTGATAGTGCCTTTTTGAATATCACTTTCTGCTATGGTGAGAGGAACACGTTCACCCTTTTCGTCTACACGAACAATTACAAAATGACCCGCCTTGCGAGCTTTTGCAATCAGAGGTGCCTCAACCTCCAGCTTGAACACTTTTTCAGAGAACTGTGTCTTGCTTACTATCTTGTTCATTGGATCTATGTCTGTTGATGTTGGTTGTTTTTTGGAATATTACTTGATCATATCGTAACCCATATAGGGTATTAATGCTTTAGGTATGCGAATACCATCTTCTGTCTGATTGTTCTCAAGCAAAGCTGCAACTATACGTGGAAGAGCAAGTGCAGAACCATTCAAAGTATGAGCCAACTCTGTCTTCTTATCTGCAGAACGACGAACACGACATTTCAGACGATTTGCCTGATAGGTATCAAAATTACTAACAGAACTTACTTCAAGCCAACGCTTCTGAGCCTCTGAATACACCTCGAAATCGTAGCAGATACTACTGGTGAAGCTCATATCACCACCACAAAGACGCAGAATACGATAAGGAAGTTCCAGTTTTTGAAGCAAACCTTCAACATGTGCAAGCATCTCCTGATGAGAAGCATCAGAATGTTCAGGAGTGTCAATACGAACAATCTCAATCTTACTGAACTCATGAAGACGGTTGAGGCCACGCACATCCTTACCATAACTGCCAGCCTCACGACGGAAGCATTGCGTATAAGCACAGTTCTTGATTGGCAAATCCTTCTCGTCTATGATTACATCACGATAGATGTTGGTTACAGGAACTTCTGCCGTCGGAATCAGATAGAGATCATCCAAATTGCAATGATACATCTGTCCTTCCTTGTCAGGCAACTGACCAGTACCATAACCACTGGCTTGATTTACTACTGTGGGAGGCATAATTTCTTCATAACCTGCAGCCCGAGCTTCATCAAGGAAGAAATTGATGAGTGCACGCTGGAGTCTTGCGCCTAAACCGCGATACACAGGGAATCCAGCACCAGTTATCTTGACACCTAAATCAAAATCAATCAGATTGTACTTCTTGGCCAACTCCCAATGAGGAAGACGTGCATTCTCTATCACAGGGTTTGCATCCCAGTTGCCTACAGTATCCTTTCCCTCCTCGCATTCTTTGAGAGAACTCTTCACAACCCAGTTATCTTCGGCCGAAGAGCCTTCAGGCACTTGCTCATAAGGAATATTGGGGATAGCACAAAGCAATGTTGTCATTTGTGCCTCAGCCTCTGATTTCTTATTTTCAAGAAGACGATTGGTTTCCTTCAGAGCTGCAACCTTAGCTTTCACCTCCTCTGCCTCGTCCTTCTTGCCTTGTTTCATCAAACCACCAATCTCAGCTGCAAGTTTCTTTGCCTGAGACAGGTTGGCATCCAGTTCCGCCTGAGCCTGACGGCGAATCTTATCAACATTTAAAACTTCCTCTATTGCTTCTTCTGCATGAGGAAAATGCTTTTTCTCCAAACCGCGAATTACGCGATCCTTCTCTTCTGTAATGAGTTTTAGCGTAAGCATATCTTTATGTTATATTTCTTTCACTTTTAGACCTACAAAATTAAGACTATTTCGCGACATAGACAGCCAGCCCACGGCAAAAGTTTGGAAATTAAAGTTAAAGGGTTGCATGTGCGACCACATACAACCCTTTAACCTTTGTTTTATTTGTAGGAATATTACATTTCTTGCATATAGACTATTATTGCGTTTATGCCTCGACAAAAGGAACCACACTCACAGTACTACGATCTCTGCGACCCTTCTTGAACTGTACAGTTCCATCTACCAAAGCATACAATGTATCATCCTTACCCATACCTACATTCTGGCCAGGATAGTGACGAGTACCACGCTGACGTACAATCACATTACCAGCGATGCACTTCTCACCGCCAAATATCTTAACACCAAGTCTTTGTGCTGCTGATTCACGACCGTTCTTAGAACTGCCGACACCTTTTTTATGTGCCATTTCTTCTTTCTCCTAAGTTTAATTGTTAAGCGATAACTTCCTTGATAGTCAACTCTGTGAACTGCTGACGATGACCATTCAACTTGCGATAGCCCTTACGACGCTTCTTGTGGAACACCAAAACCTTGTCGCCCTTTACCAAAGCAGTCTTTACTTCTGCTACCACCTTTGCACCCTCTACAGTGGGAGCACCTACAGTAACATTACCATCGTTGTCTACCAACAACACTTTCTCAAACTCAACAGTCTGACCAGCTTCTGCAGTTGTCATGTGATGCACGAACAACTTCTTACCAGCTTCAGCCTTAAACTGCTGACCGTTAATCTCTACAATTGCGTACATTTATTAATTTATTAAACGGGTTTTGACCGCAGGGCGAAGCCATCTCGTGACTCACTTTTTTAGCCTATGCGGCATAAATCGGCTGCAAAT
>JBJFDX010000368.1:0-5260 GCA_051890235.1 Bacteroidaceae bacterium
GGTTTTAAATGACATATAAGTGTGTTCCCTCGTTTCAACAGACAATTTATGAAGAAATATATCTCAGCGTTTGTCCTTCTCTCTTCCGTTGCTTCCCTGCAGGCTCAGGTGGTGGGCGCTATTCCCGATACCATTCGTCTGCAACAGCCGTTTAACCAGGAGGATGTTCAGTCGTTCCTGCACCCAGACAAGATTTTCTATCCCGAGACGTGGTTTCATTTTCTCAACGGCAGTATAGGAAAATCGGGCATAACAACCGACCTTCAGGCTATTGCCGATGCGGGCATTACGGGCATCTCTTTCTTTCATGGACAACAAGGAGACCCTAAGGACTGGCCAGGAACAGAGGAACATATCGAATGCCTGTCGCCTAAGTGGGAGGAATTGCTTAGCCATACCGCTCGGGAAGCCAAGCGTATGGGGCTGCGATTCAGCATACAGACTTGTCCTGGATGGGCTATGAGTGGAGGACCCTGGGTGAGTCCCAGTCAAAGTATGCGTCACTTGGCGTATACCCGGGCAGATGTGGAGGGAGATTCACGTGTGAGTTTGAGGCTGAAGTCGCCTCAATCTGAGAGTTGGCAAGACTATAGAGACCTGATGGTACTTGCCTTTCCCACTCCCGAAGGAGATACGGGCACGCACATGCAGGTGGCCAAGGTGTCTGCTTCAGGTGACAGTCAGAGGTGGCTGGACTGCCTGAATGGCAAACTCCGGGGCTCCATTATGTTGAAACCAGCATCCGGTCAGAAGCCCTACGTGGTGGATGTGGAGTTGGCTGAGTCTCAGATTCCTCGCTCTCTCGTGTTTAATTCCATTGATGGTTTCAATCACGAGTTTGGCGTAGACCCTGACATTCATGTCCGCGTGACAGCCCTTCCCGAGCAAAAAGCTGAGCAGGTGGTACTGGATAGCGACTTCCCTATGTCCAACTGGCAGGATGGTCACACCATGACTTTTGCCTTGGATGAGGCTTCGGCGCGTCGTTTCCGTATTGAGATTGTCAATCAGCACCCCATGAACATCAGCCACATGCGACTTTATACGGCTGCCCGAAAAAGCAACTGGGAGGGAGAAGGTGGCTGGACCTTGCGTCGTATCCTGCGCGAGAATGAATCGCCCAGGCAGTCAGAAAAAGCGTATTTGCGCATGGGGGATATCGTCGACCTCACGTCCATGCTCGTTTCTCCCGACTCTCTGGTGTGGTCTGCCCCCAAGGGTAAATGGACCATACTCCGTATAGGTCACGTAAATACGGGTAGGCGTAACGGCCCAGCTCCTGCCGAGGCCACAGGTTGGGAGATCAACAAGTTTGATTCTCAGCTGGTGGACTATCAGTATGACAGTTATGTGGGTCGTCTCCAGAAAGGTCCGCTCAAGGGCCTGCTGGATAATATGCTGATGGACAGCTGGGAGTGCAGTTCTCAGACGTGGACTGATGGCATGCCTGAGGCTTTCCGCAGGCAGGCGGGCTACGAATTGAAGACGTGGATTCCAGCCCTGTTTGGTTACGTAATAGACAGTCCGGAGCAGACTTCGGAGTTTCTCAACGATTTCCGAATGACTCAGAACCGCTTGTTTGTGGACAATTTCTATGGACGAATGGCACAAAATGCCCATCGGAATGGTATGACGATTCAGTACGAGACGGCTGCTGGCGATATCTTCCCTGGTTGTCCTATGGAGTATTACAAATGGGCCGATGTGCCCATGACGGAGTTTTGGCAGCCCATGAGCCATTGGCTCTACAATCGAAACTACAAACCTATACGTCCTACTTCCTCTGCCGCACGTATGTATGGCAAGCCTCGTGTGTCGACTGAGGCTTTCACGAGTTTTGACCTCAATTGGGACGAGCATCTGAGTATGTTGCGCGAGGTGGCCAATCAGAATATTCTGGATGGGGTGACGCATATGGTCTTTCATACTTACACGCACAATCCCGACCCTGACAAGTATCAACCGGGTACCTCTTTTGGCGGAGGTATCGGGACGCCTTTCCTGCGTAAGCAGACCTGGTGGCCTTATATTCGCAGTTTCACTACCTATCTGGCGCGCAATACTTTCCTGCTCGAGCGTGGCAATCCCGTGTCGGACGTGCTCTGGTATCTGGGTGATGAGATTCAGCAAAAACCTGACCAAAAAGCCGATTTCCCCGAGGGATACAGATATGATTATTGCAATACCGATGCTCTCATGACACGCTTGGATGTGAAGGACGGGCAATGGGTAACCCCCGAGGGCATCAGTTACCGGCTGATGTGGATTCCCGACGATGGCACTCGCCTGCTGCCCAGTACCATCAAGCGGCTGACTCAGTTGGTTCGCAAGGGTGGTGTCCTGGTGG
The DNA here is from genome assembly GCA_051890235.1 of Bacteroidaceae bacterium. Lineage (GTDB taxonomy): Bacteria > Bacteroidota > Bacteroidia > Bacteroidales > Bacteroidaceae > Physcousia. Next base: position 2,348 of record JBJFDX010000368.1, read on the forward strand.
CACAGGCACCCAAGCATCCTGCCACACGGCTGACGGGAGAGGCTCTTGCTGCCTTCCAAAGTGCTGTAAAAGACCTGTGGCAGGGTGACTCAGGCAAGGGGCAGGTGCTGAGTGGGATTGGCCTTGATGAGGCTTTGCAGAGACTCGGTATTCTGCCAGACGTGAAGCCTACGCGTGCTCAATGGCTTCATCGTAGGGTTGAGGGTGCAGACTGGTATATGGTATGTGCGCCTCAGGAGGCTGATTTCCATGGTGTGGTGGAGTTTCATGCCACGGGACGAGCCGAGTTGTGGAATCCTATGAATGGTCATGTGGAACCCTTGCGTTCCAAGGAGGCCGAGGGATATTCGGGTATAGAGCTGAGACTGGAGCGAGGAGAGTGCAAGTATGTGGTCTTCAGACACGATGGCAGAAGGCAAAAGGTGCCTGAGTCCACTTCGTTGCTTACCAACCTTGACCATCTTAACTGGAAACTTACCTTCCCTCAGGGCTGGGGAGTGGATGCTCCCCTGTCTGTCAGCAGTCTGAAGCCCTGGTGCGAACTTCCTCTTACTGACGAAGGAAAAGCCTTCAGCGGTACCGTGACTTACGAGACTGTCTTCCATTTGGATAAGGTTAGACGCAAGGCACAATACCTTCTTCATCTGGGCGAGGTGGAGGAGATTGCCGTGGTCAAGGTAAACGAGGCTGTTGTGGACACCCTGTGGGCCATTCCCTATCAGGCTGATATCACTCCTTATGTCAGAAAAGGGGAGAATCGAATGACCATAGAGGTGACCAGTACTTGGCGTAATCGTCTGGTATATGACGCTTCACGCCCCGAGGCGGAGCGTAAGACGTGGGTTTTGGCAGGTCCTCCTGCTGGAAGTGAACTGAAGCGGTATGGCTTGATGGGACCTGTTGCGATAGAGGAAAGGAGATAAGGGCGATTTTTGATGGCGCAACCGCGCTCCTTGATTCTCTCCTCATAGGCTGTGGCCGACTCTGCTCATAAGGAATAGAGTCGGCCATAATGGTCTATCGATGGACTTTTTAGAATACGGTTGATTTGAGATCAGCTGAAAGGATTCATGAGTTTGGCGCAAACATGCATCGAGTTTGGCGCAAACAGCCGATGAGTTTGACGCAAACTCCCCAACAGATTGGACGGGGCATCAGTTGGGCGTATGTCTGTGGCATTACGCGATGGGCGGGATGGGCGCGGATAATTCTCTTTTGGGGGCATTTCCGTAGGGGAATATCCCCAAATTGAGACGTGCACATGACAAAATGAAACTATAGTGTTAAATTTTTGCAGAAAGTCCGGTTTAAATTTGTCATAAAGAAAGTACTTGCTAACTTTGCCTATACAGCAATAAAAAACAAAGACAGACTAACATATAACACTATGAAGACAGAGTTGATCCTTCAGCAGTTGGAGGCCAAGCATCCTGGCGAAGCCGAGTATTTGCAGGCCGTAAGGGAAGTTTTACTTTCCATTGAGAGTGTTTACAATCAGCACCCCGAGTTTGAACGGGTGCGCCTGATAGAGCGACTGGTGGAGCCCGATCGCATTATTACCTTCCGTGTACCCTGGCTGGATGACCATGGAGACGTTCATGTCAATCTGGGATATCGTGTGCAGTTCTGCAACGCCATCGGTCCTTACAAGGGCGGCATCCGCTTCCATCCCTCGGTCAATCTGAGTATACTTAAGTTCCTGGGCTTTGAACAAACCTTCAAGAATGCTCTTACCACTCTGCCTATGGGCGGAGGCAAAGGCGGTTCGGACTTCGGTCCACGTGGACGGAGCGAAGGAGAAATCATGCGATTCTGCCAAGCCTTTATGCTGGAACTCTGGCGCAATCTCGGCCCTGATCAGGATGTGCCGGCTGGAGATATCGGCGTGGGTGGCCGGGAAGTGGGATACATGTTCGGCATGTACAAGAAACTGTCTCGTGAGCACACAGGTACCTTTACGGGTAAAGGTCTGGAGTTTGGCGGTTCTCTCTTGCGCCCCGAGGCCACAGGTTATGGAGCGCTTTACTTCGTGAGACAGATGCTTCAGGACATGGGGCTCGATATAGCAGGCCGTACGGTGGCCATCTCTGGCTTTGGAAACGTGGCTTGGGGAGCAGCAAAGAAAGCCACGGAGATGGGTGCCAAGGTGGTTACCTTGAGCGGTCCCGATGGCTATGTCTACGATCCTAAGGGCGTAAGTGGCGAGAAGATAGAATACATGCTGAGACTGAGACTGAGCGGCGAGGATATAGTGGCACCCTATGCTGAGCGTTATCCCGAGGCAACCTTCTATCCGGGGCGCAAACCTTGGGAGCAACCCGTTGACATTGCCCTGCCATGTGCCACCCAAAACGAACTCACGCTGGCAGACGCCGAGGCTCTTCATGCCAATGGTGTGACTCTGGTGGCAGAGGTGAGCAACATGGGTTGCACGGCACAGGCTGTGGATTACTTTGTGGAGCATCACATACCCTTTGCTCCAGGCAAGGCCGTCAATTCGGGCGGAGTGGCCACCAGTGGTCTGGAGATGACGCAAAATGCCATGCATATCTCGTGGTCGGCATCCGAAGTGGACAGCCGTCTGCAGCAGATTATGCATGCCGTGCATGACCAATGTCTGCGTTATGGACGCGAAGCAGGCTATACCAATTATGTACGTGGAGCCAACGTGGCTGGATTTATGAAGGTGGCTCGGGCCCTCGTGGCTCAGGGTATCGTGTGAGGCACGTAAGGGTTTAATCCAGATGATTCAAGGTAGGAGGCATGTCTTGCGTGACCTCCTACTTGTTTTTGTTGCGAAATAACCTTTCTTCGATACAATCGTGTGATGTGATAGAATGTGCTATTGTGCCCAAATGACACGGCTCTTTCATACGAAAATCATTATGCCGTTTTTGGTTATTACGGCTGTTA
>JBJFDX010000369.1:0-5258 GCA_051890235.1 Bacteroidaceae bacterium
CTGGTCAATAATCTCTAAAATAAACGAAGAAAACAGCACAGAATATTGCTCGACGAAGAGACGTTATCAGTTTTTTGTTGTACCTTTGGACCACAATATATACTAAACTATCAACACGAAAGAGACACATGAAGAAACATTTTCAAAAGATTGCGCTGGCAGCACTGCTCGTTGCTGCCAACTGCCTGATGGCTGGTGCACAGAGTCTGAGTCCAAGCACCAAATGGCACTGGGACAAAGGTACTATCGTGGTGGAAACACCTGAGCGTCCTGCAGGACAACAGCACGCGCTGGGACTGACTGCACCGAAGATGACTACCGTAAGGGTAGGATTTGTGGGACTGGGTATGCGCGGACCTGGAGCCGTGGGACGATTCTGCCATATACCCGGAGTACAGATAGTAGCTCTGTGCGACTATGAGGAAGCAAGAGCTGAAGCATGCCAGAAGTACCTGCGCAATGCAGGACTGCCACCTGCTGACATCTACAGCGGTGAGAAAGGTTACGAGGAGCTGTGCAAGCGCACGGACATAGACCTGGTGTATGTGGCTACCGACTGGGATCATCACTTCCCCGTGGCTGTCTGCGCCATGAAGAACGGCAAGCACACGGCCATTGAGGTGCCCAGCGCCATGAATCTGGAACAGTGCTGGGAACTGATCAACATCTCGGAGCAGACACGCAAGCATTGCATGATTCTGGAGAACTGCTGCTATGACTGGTATGAACTGAATGCCCTGAACATGGCGCAGCAGGGGGTCTTCGGAGAAATCGTCAGCGCTGAGGGTGCTTATATCCACAACCTGCTCCCATTCTGGGATGCTTACTGGAAGAACCCCGACGGAAGCGACCCTGAGAAACTGGGATGGCGCATGAAGTACAACATGGAGAACAGAGGTGACGTGTATGCCACTCATGGACTGGGTCCCGTGGCTCAGGCTCTGGATATCCACAGAGGTGACCGGTTCAAGACACTGGTGGCCATGGACACCAAGAGCGTGGTGGGCCGAGAATATGTGAAGAACAAGACCGGCAAAGACTGCCCCGAATACCGCAATGGTGACCAGACAACAACGCTGATGCGCACAGAGAACGGCAAGATGGTGCAGATACAGCACAACGTGATGACCTATCAGCCCTACAACAGACTCTATAAGCTCATAGGTACCAGCGGATATGCCACCAAGTATCCCGAAGAGCGCTTTGCCCTGGATGGCGGTGCCATCAAGAACAGCGGTGTGCCTCAGGTGGACAAACTGGATACTCATAACTTCATGAGCAAGGAACAGCAGGATGCCCTGGTGGCCAAGTATCAGCACCCCATACTGAAGAAGTACGGTGAGATGGCCAAGGAAGTGGGTGGACATGGTGGAATGGACTTCATCATGGATGCACGTATGGTGTACTGCCTGCAGAACGGACTGCCACTGGACATGGATGTGTATGACATGGCTGAGTGGTGCTGCCTGGCTGAACTGGGTACGCTGAGCATGGACAACAACTGTGCTGCCGTGGCCTTCCCGGACTTCACACGCGGATATTGGAACGTGGAGAAGGGTTACCGACATGCTTATGCCGCTCCCGAAGATGAAGCTCATGCCGCTGCTGCTGCCAAAGCAAGCACAGAGGCACAGAAGGAGCTGACCATCAAGAAGAAGCTGTGGGAGAAATACGATAAGGAGAAGGCCAAGAAAGCCAAGAAGGCTGCAAAGAAATAAATCCAGGAGAGATGCCTTCGAAGAAGGGACTGCGTAACCTGGTACGTGAACGAAAGGCGGCACACTCATCTGCTGAACTCCACGCCATGTCGGAGGAGATATGCAGGGGGGTGTGCCGCCTTGCCTTATGGAGAGAGGCAAAGAGCATACTGCTCTATCATGCACTTCCTGACGAGGTGGATGTAAGTGGGCTCCTGTACCAAGCTCACAGACAAGGGAAGAAAACTTATCTGCCTGTGGTGACAGGACCAGAAAGCATAGAGGTGAGACGATGGGAACCGGAAACAGTGATGCAGATAGGGGCTTTCGGCATCAGTGAACCGCAAGGAGCGGGAATCTGTCCCAAGGAATACAGGGAGATAGACCTGGCAATCATACCAGGGATGGCGTTCGACGATCAGGGGCATCGACTGGGAAGAGGAAAGGGATACTATGACCGCCTCCTCACCCGTTTACCTCAAGCACACCGATGGGGCATCTGCTTCGACTTCCAATTCCTAAACAACATACCATACGAACCTCATGACATCAGCATGGAAAAGGTCATATGGGGAGGAATGCCTCAAGAGAAGGACTGATGACAGGAGCGGTGCAGCCCTCACCGGTCCTCAGACAGGAACTACAGAATCTGCTTGATCTGCTCCAGACTATCTACTGTGAAATCAGCATAGGGGAGGAGTTCTTCAGAAGAAGAACGGCGGAAATAGATGGTACGCAAACCGGCATCGTGAGCGCCATGGATATCTGTCTCGGGATTGTCCCCTATCATCACCGTCTGCTCGGGACAGGCTCCCGTAGTGCGGAAAGCATAATCAAAGAAAAGTGCACTGGGCTTATTGGAGCCTGCATCCTCACTCAGGATGATATGGTCGAAATAATCGAAGAGACCACATGCCCTGAGTTTGCTGTACTGCACCTCATGAAAACCATTGCTGCAGATACTCATCTGATAACCGCGGTCACGAAGATAGTCCATCAGGCTGTGGGCTCCCTCAACGACTCCGGGCTTGACAGCACAGCGGGACAGAAAATAATCACTCACCTGAAGACAATACTCGGGAGTGGGATGGAGTCCCACGCCTAAAGAGAGGGGACGGCGGAAACGCTCTATAATCAGATAGTCGCGGGTGATTTCGCCACGGGAATACTGTTCCCACAACTCATGATTGGTCTGCCAATAGGGAACGGTGAAAGCATCCTCGGAAGTGAAGAAGCGATGAAGGGAGAACTGCAGAAACAGTTCGTGAAGAGCGATGACGGCATTGCCATGCGTATCGTAGAGCGTGTCATCGAAATCGATGAAGAGATGAGTGACATTTTCCATAAGGACAAAGATTATATCTTACCCAGGATGCGATCCATGACCCAGTTGACACTGGTGGCGCTGATGCTATCGGCAGAACAGGAACCCTGATGCTGAAGATGACGGACAACCTGCTCGATGAGAGGCATCTGCACATGAGGAGGATTGGCAACGACAATCTCCTGGCGGCCCTCGGCATTGTGAAGGACAATGGGGTCATAAGTGAAGACAGAGAAGCAGAGTTGTCCCTGATCACCAATCAGTTCGATACGATCCTGACGGGCACTCTCATGACTGACGAAGCACCAGGATCCGCTGCCTGGAAGACCGTCATGAAACTGGAAACATGCACTCACGGAATCCTCGGTCTCATACAAGCCCCCACGATTGGTGCGATACCCCTTGGCCTGAACGATAGGTCCGAAGAGTTCCTGAAGAAGGTCGATCTGATGAGGAGCCAGGTCATAGAAATAGCCACCGCCTGCTATATCCCTCTGAACACGCCAGGGGAGGTTGACGCTGTTGTAATCCAAGTCACGCGGAGGGACGGCAAAGCGCACCTGCACATTGATAACCTTGCCGATGGCACCCTGCTGAACAAGTTGCTTCACCCTGAGGAAATAAGGGAGACAACGGCGATAATAAGCCACGAAGCAGGGAACCTGGGTCTGAGCACTCACCCTGTTGACACGCTGACAATCAAGATAACTGCTGGCCAAGGGCTTCTCCACATAAACCGGTTTGCCCGCCTTCATGCTCATGATGGCATAGGTGGCATGTGAAGAAGGAGGAGTGGCGATGTACACAGCATCCACCTCGGGGTCGTCAATCAACTGCTGAGCATCGGTATACCAACGCTCTACATTATGACGCTGAGCATAGGACTGTGCCTTGTCCTTGCTCCTACTCATGACAGCACGGATGCTGGAACCCGGTATCATGGAAAAGGCAGGGCCGCTCTTCTTCTCAGTGACCTCACCACATCCGATAAATCCCCATCTGACCTCTCGCATAGAACTATTCAGGATTTGATTCTATTTAATTAATGCAAAATTACCATAATTTGGCAAGAAAGCCAAAGAGGGTGCATACATTTTGTGAAAGAGACGAGCACAGAACGAGGAAAAGCAGTAACTTTGTGGAAAAGAAACATACGGAACAATGGAGACAAACACAGAGAATCATATGGAGGTATGCGAAGCGCGTTCGTATGCCAGATGTATAGGAGAAGGACTGATCATGGCTGCCGACCATGTGGGAACGGTGATGAAGCACACCTGGCCTGCCATAGTGCTGAGCCTGCTGCTGCCCTTCCCCGGACTGATCATCTTTACAGGTCAGCTCAACCGCCTGCTATGTGAATGGCGTGACAAAGGTTATGTGCCGAGATACAAGGCGAAAGAGGGAATCCGCAAGGATGGAAAATACATTCTGAGAGCATTGGTATGCACCCTGTTCTTCACGTTCATCACCGTAATGGTATCCCTGAGCATCTGGGCATCATGGCATTTCCTGCCCTATAAATCGTGGATGCCCTTGACAGTATTAATTCTGCTCACACTCATTCTGATGCCTTCCATGATGGCCATGATGGAAATCACATGCACAGAGAAACCTCTGGCAGAGTGTATGCCAGGATGGATAACAGGATACAAGCACTATGGCAGCCTGTTTGCCTTTGAGTTGCTCCTCATGATGATTACGTTCTTCATCATGATACCGGGAATGCTCCCTGCGGGATTGACATGGATAGCCACTCATAAGGCTTGGATGGCGATGCAGGAAGGTGACCTGGTGATGATGCCACCGGTATGGCCTTTAGTCATGCTGGGAGCGAACATCGTGATGGGCATCTCCATACTCGTAACCATCACCATAGAAGGCTTTGCCAACATGCTCTTCTGGGGAAGCATCAAAGCCAGAGAGACTGAAGAGGCTCCGCTGATGAAGGAGTAAAACACCAATCGCATCGACTTTACCTTTTTACCTTTTGGGGCGTAGACAGCAAAGGGGTAAAGGCAAACTCCTGTGAAGGGGTAAAGGCAAACTCCTGTGCATGCCTTCACTTACACTCCCACCTAACTGAAACAGAATCAATTGAAGAAGTTCCAGCTCAAACCGAAATGGAAGGTTCGGGGATTGATGGGATAATGAGGAGCCCAGAAGGCATGACCTGAACCCTGATTGACATGGTTCATAGCCACATAGAGTCTGCAGTTCTTCAGATGAAGATTGGC
>JBJFDX010000370.1:0-5222 GCA_051890235.1 Bacteroidaceae bacterium
CAGATCAGGACTCCACCAGGAACCAGGGGTTATGCAAGTCAGGTTTGTTATAAACTAATGGCTTACCTGTCTCTGCACTCGTAACGACCTTTCCCGCGGCTCGTGCTACAGCATCACCCGCAGCAGTATCCCACTCCATAGTGGGTGCATAACGGGGATAAGCATCGGCAACGCCCTCTGCCACAAGACAAATCTTTATACTGCTACCGCTACTCACGGTCTTTACCTGCCCATGCAATTGCTCCATCTCCTGAATGTAAGCCTGCGTCTCAGAACTCATGTGGCTGCGGGAAGCAACGATTGTGAAAACATCATGTTCCCCTTCCACAGGCAAAGCAACACCCCCGAAAGGAGCTCCCTGTTCAGACGGGCCACACGACGAGAGGAAGTCCGCCAGATTCTCTGACACGGGCAGACCATCGGATAAAGTTGGAACGACACACTTCCACGCGCCCTCACCTACAATACCATAATATAAGATACGTGTTGCAGGAACATACACGACACCCAATACTGGGCTGCCATGCTCAACCAAAGCCACATTTACCGTAAACTCCCCATTCTTCTTGATAAACTCTTTGGTGCCATCCAGGGGATCCACCACCCAAAGTCTTTTCCAAGTTTCACGTTGTTCATATGGAAGATGCTGACCTTCCTCGCTCAAAACAGGAATGTCTGTGGTAAGCAAATGACGCATAATCACTTGATGAGATGCTTTATCTGCCAAAGTAAGCGGACTGTTATCAGCCTTCTTTTCAATACCGAAATCCTGTTTGGGATCGGTATAAATATGCATTATCTCTTCACCTGCCTCCAACGAAGCAAGCAAAGCCGTACGCAACAAAGTCTTCATTTCCATATTATTCGTATTTTCAATCGAAGAATTATCGATATCTGTTCCCTATTTTTTTAATATTTTTCTATAATTATTTCCTTTTCTCACGACTCTTATACCAGACTGGCCATCCAGCATTGGTCTGCCATCCAACCCATAACCCACATCCTCCTCAGTCTTATCCTCAACAGATACATCCCTGACGGACGTAGATTCCGACGAGCACACCCTTACCTGCTGAATAGGATTTGGATTAAGCCAAATCAAGCTATCCGTAAACAAGTTGTTATCATAGGCAAGGCACAACTCATAATCGCCCTCAGGCAAGGGGACAGGAGTCCTGCTATAGGTATAAGTAACCTCCTCACCAGGAGCAAGCCACACACCTTGATACTGCAAATGCCTCATACGACCATTCTCACGGAGTTCGTGTAACATGACATAAAGTCTTCCACAATATTCTGAAGGTCCCTCGTTACGCAAGGTAAAAGAGAAAGGAGGCGTCTGATTACGACGTACGCTATCGGGAAACTCCCATGAGAGAAGTTCTAAATGAGCCTTCCCTGAAGTATCAGGACGTAAAAAAAGACTATCCTTTGTCACATCAAGCAATACATGAGAAGGCGTACCTGTGCTTGCACGAACAAACGTCCAATCCCCATTCGGTTCATGGATTGCCGGGCAAACCCTGTAATGACCCTCTTCTATGGTCTGACCAACAGAGAAAGACAACGTATCAGTATAAGTACTATCTGTCAATTCTTCCAAAGAGAAATCATGAGAATATCCCACCAAATCCTCAACAACCACATCTCCACGGAGCAGCACGAGTCTGACGGCATCCTCATCAACGGTATTCCATCCCAGATTGGCCAAATGAGAAGTTGCCACCGACACCACACCATGGCGTAAGGACCTGGCACATACAGGTTCGATGGAAGCCATACCAAAAGCATGTCTCACCACGGAATTAGCCTCTGCCGGCCGCACTCCCACAATCATTGACTGCAAGAGATTCAGTCCGCGTTCGGCACTTTCAGGGTCATACCATTCCGATTGTTTTGGTGTAAGATGAGGCAGATAGTAATATCCGTCTGCATCACCACCCAAACCGAAGTTCATGTGAAAGAGTCCATCTTCATCATATCCATCACAAACCAAAGCATGTGAGAGTGAAGCCGATCGGGCAGCAAAGAGAACAGGACGGCCCGCAGAGAGTTCCTCTACAAGCATCCCTTCCCATTCTGATCGGGTAAAGAAATCACGGAAATACATCTGTAAGCCTGAATCATAGCCAAACCATTCAGTAAGTGCTCGGGCTTGGTTGATACTTCGGGCTGCACTCGATTCCAAGCCATAACGCATCTCTACCGCTACCCCACAATCACGCATCAATCTACCAACTTCAAGCAAGCCTACATCAGAGGAATCAACAGGACCTTCATACACATCAAGCATCAAGTCCCAACGATATTCGTGAGCAAAATCAGCAGAAAGAGTTTGCTTGCATCCAAGACTATCCACATAAATATGCATACCCGTGCCCACCAAAGGCCAACGCCAGTATCGCATCACCTGAGACATAGCCAACGCCACGCAACCCACCACACAATGACGCCCCTCAATCATCGGTGCGCAAATATTATAAGGTTCCGGCTGGTTCCACGTATCAGTCAACAAGGGTCTGACAGCAGACTTCACTCCCACAGGCATAACTCTATACGAGGGACAGTTAACCTGTCTGTCATAAGCCTCCAGAAGAGAAAGGAAAAAAGGATTAGCAAGCGCACGCTCCAGATCCCCGTTGGGAGAATACCCGAAGAGGACACCCTCATTTCGTCCATTCCCTTCTATTGAAAATCCCCTTCCCCACACAGACTTGCAGAGCCGATAGCCACCATGTCTGGAATGGCATACGACCTGCATCCGTTGTCCGTTTTTTTCCAACACATCCTGTGCAAGGGAGACAAAGGAGGAAAAAAGAGACAGAACAGCGAGTAAGGAGAAACGCAACATCATAACATTTTCAAGGCAAGTTTAATCACACGTTCCACGTGCGCTTCCGGTTCCTCATGCAAAATCTGCAGGACAACCTTATGGGCAGGAGCAGGACTGAAGCCCAACATGGTGAGAGCCGCAACCGCCTCATCCTGTACTTCCTTGTTGACGGGATTTGCCACTTTACCGGAGTTTACGCTCATATCAATATCAATGCCCAAGACCGATATCTTGTCACGCAGGTCAACAATAATACGCTGGGCAGCCTTGGGACCAATACCCTTCACCTGCTTGAGCATCTTGTCGTTCCCTTCGCTAATCACGGAGCACAGTTCCGACGCAGTCATGGCAGACAATATCATACGTGCCATGGCCGCTCCTATTCCACTCACGCTGGTCAACATAAGAAAGAGTTCGCGCTCCTGCTTTGCAGAAAAGCCCCATAACTGATAAGCATCCTCACGTATGGCCTCAGTAATCCACAACTTCACCTGCTGCTTTCCCTGCAATGCAGCATAGGTATTCAGGGATATGTTCACCCCATAACCAACTCCCCCACATTCCACTACAGCCAGGGCTGGAGTCAGTTCATCAAGTGTTCCTTTCAAATATTCTATCATATGCTCTCTTATAAACCTGCAATGTGGTCATATAATTGCTCTACAAAGTTAATCTTTTTGCCCGAAACAGGTAGGCACGCATGAGAAAAAACACTTTGCGAGCAATAAAAAGAGGGGCTCACACGTTATAATTATCGTGAGCGCGCGCAAATTCATCATACCTCTGTTATTCGTTCTGGCAGGTCCACTCCTGCTGGCCACCTCTCCATCACCCATAAACATGATGGAGCAAGCACCCGCTGACACCACGGCACAAAAGAAGCCCCGATATAGCGTTAGGAAAACCACGGCTCAGAATACCGAAGACCTGGAACAGAAGACTGCTGATTTGAAAGATCCAGACAACCTGAAAACTGAGGTTATCTACGACGAGAAAGAAAACACATATAGCGTGGGAACAACTCTGGACCTTACTGCCGGCAGTAAAGGAAACAATAAAGGAGCAAGCACAAACAGCACCAAGCCCAGCACCACCAGACCATCAAACACAGGAAGTTCGCAAAAGGGTTCCACCTCCAACACAACATCTTTGGGAACAGCCACAAGCTATCTGAATGCCCCTCTGCTGATGTCACCCGAAGAATACCAGAAATGGTCACTCAAACAGAGCATGCAGAAATACTGGAGACAGAAGAACCAAGAAGCATTTGAAAACGAAGGAAAGAATAAGTTTGACTTCACCGACATGCATTTCGACTTGGGACCTGCAGAAAAGTTCTTTGGTCCCGGCGGCGTTCAGATAAAGACACAAGGAAGTGCTGAGGTAAAGATGGGTGCGAACATGAAGAAAGTGGACAATCCCGCTCTTGCTGCCAGCCGCAGAAAAACCTTCGGATTTTACTTTGACGAGAAGATTAACCTGTCGTTAAATGGTAAGGTTGGAGACAAGATTGATTTGAACCTGAACTATAATACGGAAGCAACCTTTGATTTCGACTCTCAGAACATGAAGTTGAAATACGATGGCAAAGAAGACGAAATCATCAAACTCATCGAGGCAGGCAACGTATCCTTCCCCAGTAACATGAGTTTGGTGCCAGGTGTAAGCAGTCTCTTCGGCCTGAGAACGGACTTCCAGTTCGGCAAGATGAAACTTCAGACTGTATTCAGTCAAAAGAAGAGTGCGACAGCGAGTGCTTCAAGCAAGGGCGGCACACAGACAACAAACTTTGAGTTCAGCGCTACCAATTACGAAGAAAACAGGCACTTCTTCCTTTCTCATTTCTTCCGGGAACAATATGACAAGAATATGCGTACGTTGCCTACCATTGCAAGTGGTATCAGCATCAAGCGCGTGGAAATATGGGTAACAAACAAGAGCGGGAACAACGAAAGCAATCGTAACATCATTGCCCTGGCCGACCTGGGTGAATCCACCTACATCAGCAATCCCCTATGGTCTGCCAATGGGAGTCCGGTCCCCAGCAACAGATCAAACACAGAGTATGATGCCCTGCTCAACAATTACTCTGGAGCCCGAGACATCTCACAAGCCACCACCATTCTGGATGCTATCCCAGGATTTGAAGGCTCCATTGACTACGAGAAACTACAGTCTGCCAGAAAGTTATCATCGAGCGAATACACTCTCAACAGTTCTTTAGGATACGTCAGTCTGAATAACACATTACAGACCGATGACGTTCTGGCTGTAGCTTACGAATACACCTACGGAGGAGTCACATACCACGTGGGTGAATTTGCAAGTGACTTGAGCAGCAACACGCAAGCACTTTTTGTCAAACTGCTTAAGGGTACCACAGGAAGTC
>JBJFDX010000371.1:0-5149 GCA_051890235.1 Bacteroidaceae bacterium
GTAATGGTATGGTGATGGTCAACGGTCAGTTGAAGAACATCTATGAGATGCCTCTTCATCAGATTGCCCATGACCTGGGCCTGATGAACTATCTGTATTATGCTCTTATCAAGAGCGGACTGCTGCCTCCCATCATCTTCATGGGTGTGGGAGCCTTGACTGACTTCGGTCCTATGCTTCGCAACCTGAAGCTTGCTGTCTTCGGTGCAGCAGCCCAGATGGGTATCTTCTCTGTGCTCCTCGTTGCTCTGGCTGTGGGCTTCACTCCTCAGGAGGCCGGTTCTCTGGGTATTATCGGAGGTGCTGATGGTCCTACGGCTATCTTCACCACTATCAAGCTGGCTCCCCATTTGCTGGGCCCCATTGCCATTGCGGCCTATAGTTACATGGCCCTCGTGCCTGTGATTATTCCTCTGGTGGTGAAGTGCCTGTGCAGCAAGAAGGAACTGATGATCAACATGAAGGAGCAGGATAAGCTCTATCCCGATGCTGTTCAGATTAAGAACATGCGCGTGCTGAAGATTGTCTTCCCCATTGCCGTGACTACCATTGTGGCCATCTTTGTGCCTACAGCTGTGTCTCTGGTGGGTATGCTCATGTTTGGTAATCTGCTCAAGGAGATAGGAAATGATACCTTCCGCCTGTTTGATGCTGCATCCAATGGCATCATGAACGCAGCCACCATCTTCCTGGGACTCTGCGTGGGTGCCACCATGACGGTAGATGCTTTCATCAATGTGCAGACTCTGGGTATCGTGGCCGGTGGCTTCTGTGCCTTTGCCCTCAGTATTGCATCTGGCATCTGCATGGCTAAGGTGTGGAATCTGTTTGCCAAGAAGAAGATCAATCCCCTTATCGGTGCCACAGGCTTGAGCGCTGTGCCTATGGCAAGCCGCGTATGTAATGGCATCAGCACCAAGTATGATCCCAAGAATCACGTGCTCAATTACTGCATGAGTTCCAATATCTCCGGCGTTATCGGTTCTGCCGTTGCCGCAGGTGTGCTCATCAGTTATCTGGGTTAAACCTATATGATGTCCGGCGGGCGATTAAGGTCCGCCGGATATTCTTTTTTTTATTCCTAAAGACATCATTCCTAATCATCCATAACCTCAATGAGACATACTTCACTTCTTTTGCTCGCACTCTTTTCTGCAGTGACCCTGAGCGCAACAGCGGGAAAACACGTTATCAAGTTTGATTCCCAAAAGGAAATGTCCGGTGCCAAGGTTGCACTCAAGGATATCAATCCCAACCTGCCCATGGACTGGACGGGATACAATTATGTGGTGGTGGAGTTTCGTGTCTCAACCTCACAGAGATTCTTCCTGGGCTTTACCACTGCCCATGGATATGATGAGGTGCGTATCCATTCCTATGTTCCCGGTCAGTGGAACCGCCTTGCCATTCCTCTCATCTATTACTCTCAACCTCCAGCTTCGGCTATTGATATGGCTGCCACTTACAACAAGCCCCGCTTTACGGGTTGGATCAATATAGGTGGCAATGTGGGTCCCATGACTCAGGTTGACTCTGTAGGTGCACGTATGCGTGCTCCCATAGGTGACCAAAAGATAGAGATACGCAACATCACCCTTTCGGTGGAGGATCCAGGAGATACTTATTTAGGTAAGCGTCCTGCCGTGGATGAGTTCGGACAGTCCAATCTGGTCAAATGGCCGGGCAAGGTTACCAGTCTGAAGCAGTTGCGCAAACTATGGAAGGCAGAGGAGGATGAAGAGGTTTCCACCGAGAAACTCTATGGATATTCACGTTACGGAGGTTATCTGGCCCATCGTTATGATCAGGGAACGGGTTATTTCCGTACGGCCCTCGTAGATGGCCGATGGTGGTTTGTGGATCCTGATGGCTATCTCTTCCTCTCTGTTGGTGTTGATTGTGTCTACACCATGGGTGGAGGAGACGTTCGTGACATTGAGAAACGTGAGGGAATGATGGCACAGTTGCCTCCTCAGCGTTTTATCGGTAAGGGACGTAATGGTAATTCTACAGCCCATTTTGCCATGTGGAACCGTGAACGTCGCTTTGGTGAGGATGCCGAGCAGAAGGCTTCTGAACTGGCCTTCAAGCGAATGGACAAATGGGGTGTCAATACGATAGGCAACTGGTCGGACAAAAAACTTGAAAGCCAGAGGCGCAAAGCCATCACATGTACCTTCTATCCGGCAGGTGCTGACAGCCGTTTGATGGGATTGGGTGATGTGTATGGAGATAATTTCAAGCAACGCTTGCGTGAGTCGTTGCAGAAGACCATAGCTCCGCACAGGGACAACCCCTGGCTCATTGGTTATTTCATGGGCAATGAACCTTCATGGGTTGGCCAGGAACCACGTCTTTGTCAGATGATTCTTGATGGAGAAGAGCGTGGCATCAAGACTGCTCTGCGCCAATGGCTTGAGCAGTATGGCGACACCCGTGAGCAACGCCAAGCCTTTGTATATGATTGTTTCCGCAGGTACATAGAGGCTGTCAAGGAGATGCAGATGGAACTTGATCCGCATCATCTGTGTCTGGGCTATCGTTTTGCCAGCGTGTATGATGTCAACGAGACTCTGCTTGGCATCTGTGGCAAGGTCTTCGACGTGCTTAGTTTCAATTGCTATTCACTCACTCCCGAGCATCGTCTGCTCGATCGTGTGTTGCGCCAGTCGGGTCTTCCCATGATGGTTGGCGAGTTTCATTTCGGTTCCGTTGACCGCGGACAGGGTCAGTCTCTGTGGCAGGTCAACTCTCAGGAGGAACGTGGTGTGGCTTATCGTTATTATGTAGAGAATGGCTTTGCTCATCCGGGACTTATCGGTACCGCCTATTTTACATGGTATGATCAGGATGTGATGGGCCGTTTTGACGGAGAGAACTATAATTGTGGTTGTATTGATGTTACCGATGTGCCTTATCCCCAGCAGACACGTGCCATGATGGAGAGTGCACGTGTGCTATATGACATTCATGCAGGCACTCAGGCTCCTTATGCTCAGAAGCCTGTTCGTCCGCGAGGGCACGACCATGGACCTGATGCTTGGTAATACAGCTATACATATTATATATATAATAGAGAGATGAACGTAATCAAGACCGATATAGATGGTGTGGTCATTATCGAGCCACGCATCTTCAGGGACGCACGAGGATATTTCTTTGAGAGTTTCAGCCAGAGGGAGTTTGATGAAAAGGTTCGTCCTATCAGTTTCTGTCAGGACAATGAGAGCATGAGTTCCTATGGCGTGATGCGCGGCCTGCATTTCCAGCGTCCTCCCTTCACGCAAAGCAAGTTGGTACGTTGTGTCAAGGGAGCCGTACTTGATGTGGCTGTGGATATCCGCCGTGGTTCTCCCACCTATGGCCGGCATGTGGCCGTAGAACTTACCGAGGACAATCACCTCCAGTTCTTTGTACCTCGTGGTTTTGCTCATGGCTTTGCTGTGCTTAGCGAGACGGCAGTATTCCAGTACAAGTGTGATAATTTCTATCATCCTGAGGCTGATGGTGGCATTTCTATCCTGGATGACAGTCTGGGTATTGACTGGCGCATCCCTACCGATAAGGCCATTCTCTCAGAGAAGGATACCAGGCATGCCCTTCTGAAGGACTTCGATACACCTTTTGATATCCACGTTGACCTGTACAACCTCTGACTTTTCTGTCAGGGGTTGATGCTTTCTCCCACGATATAACCTGTGGTCCAGGCGGCCTGCAGGTTGAATCCTCCTGTCACGGCATCGATGTCCAGCACTTCTCCGGCAAAGAAGAGGCCGGGCATGTGCTTGCTCTCCAGGGTGTTTGCCTGTATGCTCTTGAGTGAGATACCTCCGCAGGTTACAAACTCCTCCTTGTAGGTGCCTCTTCCCGATATCTGATGGCAGTCATTGGTGAGTGTTTCTATCAGTCTGTTTGTTCCCTTACGGCCTATCTCTGCCCATTTCCTGTCTGCTGCGATACCTGCCTTCTCTGTCAGATATTGCCAGAGACGGGCTGGGAGCTGGAAGGGCCGTATGCTTGTCACCTGTTTCTGAGGATGAAGTGAGGCAATCTCTTTGATTTCAGCCTCCACCAGGTTTCGGTCATTCTCGTTTATCCAGTTGATGCAGATTGCCTCCCGGTACTGGCGCTCATGCAGATGTCGGGCGGCATGAGAGGACAACTTCAGGATGGCGGGTCCGCTCATTCCCCAATGTGTGATGAGCAGGGCACCTTGTGCCTTATGTTTCGTGGCAGGAATGCACACGGTGACAGGGTCCACCACGCAGCCCATCAACTGGTTGAGAGCCTTCTCTTCTATGTTGAAGGTGAAAAGCGAAGGCACAGGTTGTTCTATCTTGTGCCCCAGTCTTTCCAGATAAATCAGTCCTTCGGCGCGGGGTGAACCGCCTGTGGTGATGACCACGCGGTCTGCCTCTGCCTCTTCGTTTCCTGCGAAATGAAGGATAAAGGGCTGTGTGTCTGCCTCTTTGCCGATGTCTGTCAACTGGTGACTCACGTGTATCCTTATGCCCAGTCCTTTGGCTTTAAAGGTGAGACAGCGGACGATACTCATGGCATCCTGAGAGCGTGGGAACACACATTCATCCTCCTGCGTGACCAGTCCCACCCCTTCGTTCTCAAACCATCGATAGGTATCCTGATGATTGAATCGGCAGAAGAAGCGCTTCATCAGTTGATGTCCTCGCGGATAGACCTGCTTGAGGTCGCTGATGTGCTCAAACGAGTTGGTCAGATTGCATCTTCCTCCACCTGTGATGGCTACCTTTGCCAGCACTTTCTGTCCCCTCTCGTAGATATCCACCATGGCCATAGGAAGCCTCTCCTTCACTCTGATGGCTGCAAAGAATCCTGCTGCGCCGCCACCAATGATGGCCACGCGCAGTCCCTTTCCTCCCATGGCATTCTCTTCCGGTGGCTCCGGGAGTCTGCTGGGCTTGCTGATGTCCTGTTCTGTCATATCCCACAAAGGTTGCAAAAAATAACTCTATGCGCAAAATAATCTGTTCGGAGATTACCCTCGTCAGGGCATTCAATCTTTGGTTGTCTGACCGATTTCTTGTTGCAATATCACAATTTTTGATGAGCTCTGTACAATTTTTGTATAAGCAAAGTGCGTCTATTCCCCTCAATTTGTTACCTTTGTAGT
>JBJFDX010000372.1:0-5146 GCA_051890235.1 Bacteroidaceae bacterium
TAGGACGTATTCCGATGAACAAGAAATGTGCCACCAAGGTCGTGCGGGTTTGGGAAAATAAGTGTAACTTTATCCATCAGTTAAAAACATGATGAGTTTAGCATATGGATAGAAGAGAATTTCTGAGAAGTGGCATCGTGCTCACTGGTGCGATGTGTTTGGATTTGAAAACCTTTGCTCAGGCAGCATCCACCTTGGGCAATCCCAACCTGCGCGTGGGTATCCTAAGTGACATACACATACGTCTGGAGCGTGACCTTCCTGTCTTGGAACGCACTTTCGCTTTCTTCCGTGACCGTGAGGTGGATGCCGTGCTTATCGCCGGTGATATGGCCGACACGGGACTCGAGAGGCAGATGAGGCTGGTGGCACAAGCGTGGTTCAAGGTTTTCCCAAAGGACAAACTACCCAATGGTCGTCATGTGGAACGCCTCTTTGTGTATGGCAATCATGATATCGAGGGCCATCATTACGGCACGGTCACCGAGGCTTTGCAAGGCGATGACCGTGAACAGACACTGGCCAAGGAGGCCATCTGTGACCGCCGTGAACAACTGTGGCGCAAGTATTACAAGGAGACATTCCACCCCATCTACCTCAAGGAGGTCAAGGGATATAAGTTTGTGGGTGCACACTGGATCAATTGGCAGAACACGCCCGGCCTGCAGGATTTTCTCGATGAGCATGCCTCTGAGCTGCAGGGCAGCAAGCCGTTCTTCTATTTCCAGCATCCACACCCCAAGGGCACTTGTTCGGGTGAATGGGCATGGGGCCAGGATAATGGTGAGGTAACACAGGCTTTGAGCCGTTTCCCCAACTGTGTAGCCTTTAGCGGACACTCACATCAGATTCTCAATGACGAGCGCACCATCTGGCAGGGCAGTTTTGTCAGCGTGGGCACTTCTTCGCTCAGTTACACCTATTCCTTTGGCGGTCGTGAGAATACCTATATCGATGGCGGACCGGAGTATCCCAGTCAGATGCCCAATGTGGATCAGAGTGACGGCAAGCAGGGCATGGTGATGAATGTGTATGACAGTACCATCACGCTCGAGCGTTGGGACTTTGCCCATCAGCGTCCTTTGGCTGACCATTGGATTATCCCCTTGCCTCTGGGTGGAGGTGAACAGACACTCTCCTTTGAGACAAGAGCAAGCAAGGCCCAGCCCCCACAGTTCGCTTCTGGTGACAAGGCAACAGTCACCAAGGCACAGGGTAAGGACCGCAAGGGCAAGGAGCAGATGCAGACAACGGTTCACTTCCCCTGTGTGCTCAAGAGAAGTCACGGCCAGCGTGCTTTTGACTATGAGGTTACCCTGGAGGAGAGAATGTCCGATGTGACTCGTATAGTTTGTCAGAAGCGTGTGATGTCACCTCACTTCCATCTATGCGAGGAATATGATCAGGATGAGGTGATATGTGTGTTCGGTGAGGCTGAGGTACCCAAGAATTTCCCTTATCGTTTCAGCATACGTCCCTTCGAGTGTTTTGGTAAGAAGGGCAATCCCATCTATACCGAATGGATGCAAGATAAGGCCTGAGGACAGCTTCCCATATGGACAATTGATTCTCTCTTTTGCCCCAACTCGATCGTTAGGTTCCCTTGTCAGCGAAATGGCCTTTCCGAAGAAGATATATTTACTTGACCAGAGAAGTATATCTTCTATTGCCGATGAAGTATATCTTCTCTGAAATATCAGTAGAATCAAAAAGAAAGGCTCCCCGTCATGCTTAAGCAGCAGGCAGGGAGCCTTTCTTTTTCTCCAGAGTCTAATGACCGATTGGGAATCAATCTCCCATGTCATGGCTTTCAGACATGGGAGATGATGATTTTGGAATTTATTCCTTTACACCGAACTTGTAGATGGTCTTGGTCTGATACTTCTCGCCAGGACGTACCACGGTGCTGGGGAATGAAGGCTGGTTGGGGCTGTCGGGATAGTGCTGTGACTCAAAGCACATAGCGCTACGCTGAGGATGCTTCACACCCTTCTTGCCTACGAACGAACCATCCAGGAAGTTGCCGGCATAGAACTGCACACCAGGCTGGTCGGTATACATGGTCATCTCCACGCCGCTGTTGGGATCATAGACAGTTCCAAATGCTTTGTTGATATCGCCACCTGTGTTCAGAATCCAGTTGTGGTCATATCCGTTACCATTCTTAATCTGCTCGTTGGTGGTGTCGTTGATGCGCTCGCCGATGGCCGTGGGAGTGCGGAAATCAAATGGAGTACCTTCCACAGGCACAATCTCTCCTGTTACCAGAACGTTCTCGTCCACATTGGTCATGCTGTCGGCATCCAACTGCAGAATTTCGTCCAGACAATCCTTAGAGCCGTCACCACTCAGGTTGAAGTAGCAATGGTTGGTCAGGTTCAGCACGGTTGCCTTGTCGGTGGTAGCCTCATAGGCAATCTCCAGAGCGTTGTCATCGGTGAGGGTGTAAGTAACCTTCACTTCGATATTGCCAGGGAATCCGTCCTCACCATCGGGACTGGTGGTGGTGAATGTCAGATGCTGGTCATCGGTCTGCTCAGCATCCCATATGCGGTTGTGGAATGCGATGGGACCACCTCCGTGCAAGGTGTTGCCATTGTTGTTCAAAGGCAGTTGGTAGCTCTCGCCATCCAGGGTAAACTGGCCTTTGGCGATACGGTTGCCATAGCGTCCGATAAGTGCACCGAAGTTGCAGCCTTCTGCACCATACTTCACATAATCGCCAATAGAGTCGTGACCCAGACATACATCGTACATCTTGCCATCCTTGCCGGGAACCCATATGCTCACGATGCGGCCTCCGAAGTTGGTGAAGCAAACTTCCATACCATTGGGATTGGTCAGCACATACAGACTGGTGGAGTCTGTCAGGAAGTTCTCGGGATTGAGTCCCGACTGTGTAAGCGTGGTTTCAGCCTGTGCCTCTTTGTTTGGCTTGGGATTACAGGAAACCATTGTCAGGCCTGCTGCCAGAGCCATGCAGGCAAGAGTGATTTTTTTCATCTCGTTTTGATTTTTGTTGTTTATTATAGATAAGTGAATTTTCAGATTCATTCTTTGTCAGTGCTGGCAGAGGCATCTTCGTTTTCCTCGGTATTCTTCTTGGCCAGATATTCAGGCAGGGAGAGTCCGGCCTGATCAAAGAGTTCGTTCAGTGGGGGTATGCTCTTCATGAGCCCTGACAGGAAGTTGGCTGTGCTGGTCTTGCCGTCTGCTGCACCGCCTCCATTGTCCCATACGGTCACCTTGTCGATGTTGATACCCTTGATGGCATCCACCTGAGTCTTCACCAGTTCGGGCAGTTTCTCCAGGAGCAGCAGGGTGTAAGCCTTGGTGGCATCTCCTCCTGCAGCTTTGATCATGCGGTCATAACCCTCGGCTTGCTTGGTGAGCACCTGATAGAGACCATTGGCTTCGGCCTCCATCTTGGCAAAGATGGCATCAGCCTCACCCTTGGCATTCACGCGTTTCTGTTCAGCCTCGGCTTCTGCGGCAATGACCAGTCGCTGCTTCTCAATCTCCTGTGCCACGATGACATTGGCTTTCTGGCTGGCTCTTTCGCGATCGGCACGTGCATCCTCGGCTTTCTGTTCTGCCGCATAGGCTTCCTCCAGGGCTTGTGCTTGTGCCACCTTTTCTGCAGCTACGGCTTTGCGTTGTGCCTCTGCCTCTCTTTCGCGACGTGCCGAGTCACTGTTGGCAATGGCAATCTTTGCCTCGTTCTCACCCTGTACGGCTTGTGCGTTGGCTTCGGCAGTACGTATGCGGGTCTCTCTTACGGCTTCTGCCTTACCTATTTCACCAATCTTCTCCTGCTCAGCCACGCGCACCTTTGCTTCGTTGATGGCTTTGGCTGCGGCTTCCTGACCCAGAGCTTCGATGTATCCTGACTCGTCCTTGATGTCGGTCACATTTACGTTGATGAGTCTCAGACCTATCTTCTTGAGTTCAACCTCCACGTTTGCTGTGATGGCCTCCAGGAATTTGTCACGGTCGGAGTTCAACTCCTCGATGCTCATGGTGGCAATCACCAGACGGAGTTGACCGAAGAGGATATCTCTGGCTAGTTCCTGAATTTGCTGGGCTGTCTGTCCCAACAGACGCTCGGCAGCAGCCAGCATGCTTTCGGGATCTGTGCTGATGCCCACGGTGAATCGGCAGGGAACGTCCACGCGTATGTTCTGCTTTGACAGAGCATTGGTCAGGTTGGCATCGATGCCAATGGGTGTGAGTGACAGATAAGCGTAGTCCTCGATGATGGGCCACACGAAGGCTCCACCTCCGTGTACGCATTTGGCACTTTTCGATGTGCCGCGGTTTCCGTATATGACCAGTATCTTGTCAGAGGGGCAGCGGCGGTATCGGTTGATGATAGCCACGAATAGGAACACCAGTACGATGGTGCCTACCAGTAAGAAAACAAATGGATCCATAGTTTAATAATGTTTTAGTTGATATTGTTCTGTGAGTAAAAGGGTCTTAGGCGCGTGTGACAACCAGGATAGAGTCATTGATGACTTCTGTCACAATCACCTGTGTGCCGCTTGGCAGAGCTTCACCATCGGTCATGGCTGGCAGTTCCTGCACAGAACCATGGAAACTGATCTGCACTTTGCCTGTGGCAGTACGGTTCTCCGGTATAGGGATATATACCGAGCAAGTCAGACCTACAGCCTCGCTGATGCGGTAGGAACCCTGTGACTCCAGGCGGAGCAACTGGCGAAGCATAACCAGAAAGGCTGCCACCAGGGCACATCCGCAGATGAGCGCAACGATAGCCAGCAGGATGGGGTTGCTGATTACTCCTGAGAAGCATACTCCTCCCCAACCGATGCCGAGCAGAAAGTTGACCGTATTGCGGATGGTGAAGAGTTGCACGGCACCGCCCGTGTCCAGAGTGTCGGCATGTCCGTCGGGAAGATCCACGCTGTCGGGAACTCCTCCGAAGTCGGCATCTGTATCGGTGTCCCCGATTCCGATGAAGGTAAGCACCATCTGGATAATGAATATTACACTCATCACAAGGGCAATTCCCCAGTAGGGCTTCACCTGTGGGTCCAGCGACTGAAACCAGTCAATAAACAATGCATGTATCATCTTCTTTCTGTTTTAAATCTTCGTAAAGTTACGCAATTTCATTCATCTG
>JBJFDX010000373.1:0-5123 GCA_051890235.1 Bacteroidaceae bacterium
ATTTTTAAACGCCTAAGTACAAGAAAAGGAACAAAAAACTTGCACGCAAAAACGGAAGGTTCTAACTTTGTAGGAACATATATACGCAAATGTACGTGCGCAGACATGCACACGCACATAGAAGATTAAGTCAAACTGAATAGAAAATGAAAGAATTTATCAAGTACACGATGGCCACTGTAGTTGGTCTGGTTCTGGTAAGCATCATCATGGGTATACTGACCATTGTTTCCATGGCCGGCATGATGGCCAGCGAAGGAATGTCATCTCCTATCGAGAAGAAGTCTGTGTTACGAATTACCCTGAAAGGCAGCATCATAGAGCGTGCCGGTGAGGAGAATCCCTTTGCCAAACTGGGAGGCGATGCCACTCAGCAGATTGCTCTCGATCAAACTCTGCAAGCCCTTGAGAAAGCGGCAAGAAATGACAAGATAGAAGGCATATACATGGAGGGAGGAGTTCTGAGCGCTTACCCTGCAGAAACTCAGGAATTGCGTCAGGCCTTGCTTAAGTTTAAGGAAAGTGGCAAATGGATTATCGCATATGCCGACACCTACTCCCGCTCGGCATACTATCTATGCTCCGTGGCCGATAAGGTATACCTCAACCCCATCGGCATGCTGGATTGGAGCGGACTGAGCAGCAATCCCATGTTCTTCACCGGACTGATGAAGAAACTGGGTATCAAGATGCAGGTCTTCAAGGTGGGCACCTACAAGAGTGCGGTGGAACCCTATATCGCAGAAAAGATGAGTGATGCCAACCGGGAACAGGTAAGCAGTTACCAGCAGAACATCTGGGACAACATGCTCAAGGAAGTAGCCAAGAGCCGCAAGACGACAGCAGAAGCGCTGAACGTGCTGGCCGACAGTCTGACCGTCTTCTCCGATGCTCAGGCCTCGGTGAATGGTGGACTGGTGGACAAGTTGTGCTATCAGGACGAAGTGAAGAAAATCCTCAAGAAAAAGACGAAGACCGACGAGGATGACAATCTGCACTTTGTAAGCATAAGCGATGTAGCTAAATCTGAAGAGTTGAACGACAAGGTTGATGACGAGATTGCCGTTTATTATGCCTACGGAGAAATCAAGGAAGACGTCACTGGTGGATTCAACCAGTCAAGCGTAATCACCTCGAAACAGATGACCAAAGACCTGCAAGACCTGCGCGAAGACGATGACGTAAAGGCCGTTGTTCTGCGTGTCAACAGTCCTGGCGGTTCTGCCTACGCAAGTGAGCAAATCTGGCATGAGGTGCAATTACTGAGCAAGGAAAAGCCCGTTATCGTGAGCATGGGTGCCCTGGCTGCCAGCGGAGGATATTACATCAGTTGTGGTGCCAAGAAGATATTTGCTGAGCCTACCACTCTGACAGGCAGCATCGGTATCTTCGGTATGATTCCCGACGCGAGCGAACTGATGACCGAGAAACTGGGACTTAGTTTTGATGTAGTCAAGACCAACAAGTACAGTGACTTAGGCGCAATGGGACGTCCTCTCAACGAGTCAGAGTGCAATCTGCTTCAGGCTAATGTCAACAAGGGATATGAACTCTTCACCGGACGTGTGGCTCAAGGCAGACACATGCCTCAGGACAGCGTGAAAGCCATAGCAGAAGGACGTGTATGGACTGGCGAGCAAGCTCTGAAGATTGGTTTGGTGGACAAACTGGGCAATCTGGATGATGCCATTGCAGCTGCCGCCAAGGCTGCCAAGATAAACAAGTATAGTGTGGGACGTTATCCGGAACCTTCCCCTTGGTATGCCTCCCTGCTCCAGGAGAAGAAGACCGACTACATGGACAGTCAGATGCGCTCTGCTCTGGGTGAGTACTATCCCGCCTTCTGCCTCATCCGTGACATCAGAAATCAGGATGCCATACAGGCCAGAATGCCCCTCATACCCAATCTCAAATAATATCACAAGATAGCCCGGGAAGCCCGCTCCGGCACATGCAGGAACGGGCTTCCCAGGTTACAGACAACCCGCACATGGAAGGTGACCACATCAAGATAAACCAATGGCTTACTCCACTCAGTTGGATTTATGGAATAGGCACAGCATTCCGGAATACCTTATATAACATAGGTATTCTGAGAAGTTATACCTATGACATCCCCATTATTGATGTAGGTAACATTACCGTGGGCGGTACAGGCAAGACACCCCATATAGAATACCTGGTACGCCTGCTGAGTCCCTACTATCAGGTGGCCATCCTCAGTCGAGGTTACAAACGCAAGAGCAACGGATATGTACTGGCAAGGCCAGACACACCCATGCATGAGATAGGCGACGAGCCCTGGCAGATGAAGCAGAAATTTCCAGATATTCATGTAGCCGTAGATGCCGACCGATGCCGAGGCATCAAGCGCCTCTGTACAGATCAGGAGACAAGCAACGTGCAGGTCATCCTGCTTGATGATGCCTATCAGTACCGCAGGGTGCGTGCAGGACTCAACATTCTGCTCATCGACTACCATCGCATGATTACCGACGACCGTTTGCTGCCTGCAGGACGACTACGCGAGAAGGCAGAAGGTAAGGATCGTGCCGATATCGTTATCATCACCAAATGTCCGCCGAACCTCACGCCCATGGGCTATCGCGTGATACGCTCGGCTCTGCATCTGAAACCCTTCCAGCACCTCTTCTATAGTTACGTGCATTATGGACAACTCACCCATATCGACAACGAAGAGAAGATTCATTTGGAAGACCTGCGCAGCCAAGACATGCACGTCCTTCTGCTCTCAGGCATTGGCAATCCGCTGCAGATGGAGCAGGACATGCGCCGCTACATCCAGCATATCACTCCCATGGCCTTTACCGACCACCACTATTTCAGCACTGAAGATCTTACACGCATCGAACAAACCTATGACAGCATGCCGGCACCCAAGATTATCATTACAACTGAAAAAGATGCCAGCCGCCTGCGTCACATCCCCAACATGTCTCCTTCATTGAGAGAGAACATCTACGTGCTCCCCATCCAAGTGGAGTTTATGCGAAATGAAAGCAAGACGTTCAATCTAAAGATAAAAGACTATGTACGCCAAAATCCAAGAAACAGCAAACTGGCTCAAGGCTAAGATGCCCAACCGGCCCCAGACAGCCATCATATTAGGTACAGGCCTCGGTCACCTGGCCGAGCACATAGAGAAAAACCTCTGCATCCCCTATTCCGAAATCCCCAACTTCCCCGTATCTACGGTTGAAGGACACAGTGGTCAGCTCATCTTTGGCCGTT
Organism: Bacteroidaceae bacterium; assembly: GCA_051890235.1. Classification (GTDB taxonomy): domain Bacteria; phylum Bacteroidota; class Bacteroidia; order Bacteroidales; family Bacteroidaceae; genus Physcousia. The sequence goes on from JBJFDX010000373.1 coordinate 3,253, forward strand.
TGGGAGGCAAGGACGTGATGGCAATGGAGGGACGCTTCCACTATTATGAAGGTTACACCATGCAGCAGGTCACATTCCCCATCCGTGTCATGTATGAACTGGGAATACAGACTCTTTTCGTCAGTAATGCTGCAGGAGGTACCAATTCTCAGTTCCACGTTGGCGACATCATGATTATCACCGACCATATCAATTTCATGCCAGAGAATCCCCTGCATGGACCCAATATGCCCACAGGTCCCCGATTCCCCGACATGAGCGAGGCATATAGCCACCAGCTGATTCACTTGGCCGACGAGATAGCAGCAGAGAAAGGCATCAGCGTTCAGCATGGAGTATACTTAGGCACACAAGGTCCCACCTATGAGACACCCAGCGAATACCGCATGTTCGGACTTTGGGGAGCAGATGCAGTGGGAATGAGTACCGTTCCCGAAGTCATCGTGGCCCATCACTGTGGCATTCAGGTATTCGGCATGAGCGTTATCACAGATATGGGAGTAAGTGGACAGATTGTAAAAGTGACACACGAAGAGGTTCAGCGGGCAGCCAACGAAGCACAGCCACGCATGGCAGCCATCATGGAAGAGATGATTCGTCGCTCTTGAGCATAGGAAGAAAAATCAAAACACATCCACAAACCAATGGAAATATCAGAATTAGGCGAATTTGGCCTCATACACCACCTCACATCAGACATCAAGATTGAGAACAAGTCCTCAATTAAAGGCATAGGGGATGATTGTGCCATCATTGCCCCCACAGAAGGAATGCGAACACTTGTCACCACAGACCTTCTGATGGAAGGCGTACACTTTGACCTCACATACGTCCCTTTGTACTGCTTAGGTTACAAGGCTGTCATGGTCAACCTGAGTGACGTTTATGCTATGGGAGGCACCCCTAAACAAATAACCGTAAGTCTGGGCATCGGGCGACGCTTCAAGGTGGAAGATATAGAGGAAATCTATCGAGGCATGCGTCAGGCATGCGCCAAGCATCACGTGGATATCGTGGGCGGTGACACCACAAGCAGTTATACAGGACTGGCCATCAGTATCACAGCCATCGGAGAAGCATCTCCAAAGGAAATCATCTGTAGGGACGGAGCACATGATACCGACCTCATCTGTGTGAGCGGAGACCTTGGCGCCGCCTACATGGGTCTTCAACTTCTTGAGCGCGAACGTACCGTCTACAACCAGCAGTTATCTGAAGCCAGAAAGTCAGGCAATCAGGAAGAACTGAACAGACTGACTGATTTCCAACCCGACGTAAGTGGGCGTGAATACCTGCTTGAGAGACAACTGAAGCCCGAAGCCAGAGGAGACATCATACAAAGACTGCGTCAGGCAGGAATCCACCCCACCAGCATGATGGACATCAGCGACGGACTGAGTAGCGAACTGCTGCACATCTGTACCCAAAGTCACGTAGGATGCCGCATCTATGAGGAACGCATTCCCCTCGACTATCAGACTGCAGCCATGGCAGAGGAACTCAACATGAATGTATCCACCTGTGCCCTCAATGGAGGGGAGGATTACGAACTGCTCTTTACTGTTCCTCTTGCAGCCAATGAAACGGTAAGTAAGTTAGAAGATATCAAAATCATAGGTTACATCACCTCCGAGGAACAGGGGCACAAACTCATCAGTCGTGACGGCAACGAGTTTGAACTCAAAGCACAGGGATGGAATCCACTTAAGAAATAAGCAATCATTGCACTTCTCAAGAGCAGCATCTGCCATGGGGAGAAAGGAAAGCCTACCACTCCCCCACAATGGCAAATGCTGCTTTTTTACCCCATTTCGGCCATTAAACTGTTACACGCTTACAAACATCTCTTTTGTTACTGTCTTCCCGTTTTG
>JBJFDX010000374.1:0-5097 GCA_051890235.1 Bacteroidaceae bacterium
AACAAGCCTACTCAGTAGTCAAGGATAAGGGGGGACCTTATGATCCTTAGCATAATGAACAGCACACCACAATATAGAAAAAGCACATTGTGCCAAATCCTCGGTACGATAAAGGGGAGTCTTGTGCTTTGGACGTCTAAAAAACACTTTGGCAACAAAACTACGGGAGTCCTTATATTTTGCAGGGACATAATATTTATCATTACGCCAAGAGAGAATGGTGGCTTCATCAGCATTCCAGCGATTACGGTTCAATTCTTCCAATTCTTCTTGCAGGAACTTCAGAGTGGATGCATAAAAGCCTTCTTCATCTTCAGACACAAAGCAAAGCGGCCCGCAGATGAAATTATCGTCATAAGGTATCCACAGTTCAACTTCGTGAAGAAGTGAACTAGGGAAATCACGCTTCTTGGCTTCCTCATATATAGGGTCTTTTTGCAGAATCACATCCTCATCCACATACTCAGGAAGGTCTCGGTTCATATATCTGCAGGCCTGCAGAAAAGCTAATGCACTGAAAGCCAACCAACCTGGTTTGTCTGTAAAATACTCTTCATCAGTATCTTCATCCCATAGGGGAGCGGGTAGATTTGGCTGTATAGTAGAACCTAAATCATCTCTCCACTGACACAGAGCTTGGTGTATCTCTCGGATTTGAGCCGGATCTTCAATAGGCTTGAGTTCCCCTTTGGGATGGTACATACAAAATTTATATCCTTTTATCTCAGCCATCTTCTGCACATGAGTCTTCCAGTTACGGGTGAAATAGCGAGTCAGTGTTCCAGCATAAATATCAAGTCCCATATCAATCCTTTTCTGTCATTACAACAACAATTTGCACCATGTTACCATTCCCTAACCCCAACTTATCACATCACCTTGATTTTAGGAGAATGGCATCCTATTCGCAAAATTAACACAATTTCTTCCAATAAACAGCCTCCTTTCTTCTGATTTTTCAGTCAGACGCAGTTTTACCTGTTTTGATTCATCGGAGGAAAGAATATCATTCACTAAAACGAACGGAACAATCAGGCGGACTGCCTCCTCAATGAAAAAAGTTTCTCCCATACATACAAAAAAGGCCGTCTTATGCGTTTATTATATAATGAGACTTAGAATACTGCTCCTATTTATATATATATGCTCCCCTCTCATCTGTCTGGCACAGACCGAGGAGAATGATACCACACGCGTACACCTCAAAGGACGAGTGGTGGATGAGGAGGGTGACCCCGTGTCGCTCTGTATGGTAAGTGCTGGCATGGGATCCACCACAACAGCCAATCTGGACGGTCAATATTCTCTCTCCTTCCACACGGCAGACAGCGTGGTCATCACCTTCCGCATGATGGGATACGAAGAGCGAAAGAAGACACTCAAGAAGCCTCAAGGCAGACTCACCTTGAATGTCATCATGCGTAGCGGAAGCAAAGAGATGAACGAGGTGGTAGTGAGTGACTCTCGCCGGCAGATGAATTCCACACAGGAATTGAACACAAAAGATCTGAAGCGCATGCCCAGTACAACCGGTAATGCAGTGGAAGAACTTGTGGCCACGCAGGCTGGAGTGAGTACACACAACGAACTCTCCAGTCAATACAACGTACGCGGTGGTTCGTTTGACGAAAACTGCGTTTACATCAATGGTGTGGAAGTCTACCGCCCCCTACTCATCAGCAGCGGACAACAGGAAGGCCTCTCTGTCATCAACAGCGATATGGTGGAAAAGGTAAACTTCAGTGCCGGAGGATTTGAAGCCAAATATGGTGACCGTATGAGCAGCGTGCTTGATATCACCTATGCCCGTCCGCAAAAAGCTGAAGCCAGCATGCAGGCCAGTCTGCTGGGCACCAACGTATATGCAGGATATGGCAACAGGAAATTCTCCATCAGTAACGGAGTACGTTACAAGACCAACCAGTACATGTTGGGGAGTCTGGAGACCAAGGGAGAATACAAGCCCAAGTTCCTGGATTACCAGGCTTACCTGTGCTGGACACCTGACAAAAACTGGACCATCGACGGTATAGGCTATATCAGCCAAAACAAATACAACTTCACACCCACGAATCGGGAAACACGTTTCGGCACCCTGGAGGACGTAAAGAGTTTCAAAGTGTATTTCGATGGACAAGAACGCGATCTCTTCCGCACCCTCTTCGGAACCATCAAGGTATCACGCAGACTGGGCAACAAAGGACACATCAGTCTCTCAGGCTCAGCCTTCAGTACCAGGGAGAGAGAGACCTACGACATCCAAGGACAATACTGGCTCAACGAGACCAACGGTGAGGAACAATTGGGCGTGGGTACCTACATGGAACATGCGCGCAACTTCCTGCACAGCAATTCGGCTACAGCCAAGGCTGCGTATGAGTACAAGAATAACAAGCACAACATCCAAGCCGGACTGGGGTGGAGACATGAACACATACGCGAAGAAAGCCGCGAATGGGAGTATAGAGACAGCAGCGGATATAGTGTACCACACACAGGCAACGCTCTGCATGTCATCTATAATCTGAAAAGCAATAATACCGTCAACTCCAATCACACCGAACTCTATGCACAGGATACCTATCGCACAGAAAGCAAAGCAGGAATCCTGAGCATCAACTATGGTGCCCGACTCAGCCATTGGAGTTGGAATAGAGAATGGCTCTTCAGTCCCAGAGTCTGCCTGGGCTATGTGCCTGCCGCTAACGAGGCATTTACCTTCCGCCTGGCCACAGGCCTTTATTACCAAAGACCTTTCTACAAGGAGTTAAGAGACACTGTGACCACAGATGGTAATACCACCGTACAACTGAACAAAGATATCAAGTCTCAGCGCTCCTTCCAAATCCTGACAGCCATGGAATACAAATTCAAACTGGCTGACAGACCCTTCAAGTTCACCACTGAGCTCTATTACAAGGCTCAGAGCCGACTGAACCCCTACAACGTGGACAACGTCAAGATAGTCTACTATGGTAACAACTGTGCCACAGGCTACGTAGTGGGAGCAGACTTCAAGTTGTATGGAGAGTTTGTTCCAGGAACAGATTCCTGGATCAGTTTCGGACTGATGAAAGCTCAGATGAAGCTCAATGGGAAAAGCATTCCCCAACCTACTGACCAACGCTACAATATCAATTTCTTCTTCAGCGACTACTTCCCTGGTACCACACGATGGAAGATGAATCTGAAAGCTTGTTTTGCTGACGGACTCCCCTTCGGACCACCACACACAGGACTGGAGAGGAATGCATTCCGAGCACCGGCATACAAGAGAGTGGACATAGGCATGAACTACAGATTGCTGGATAACGAGGACAGACACATGCGACGTGATATAGTAAGAAACATCTGGCTCGGGCTGGACTGCTTCAACATCTTCGGTCTGAACAACGTGAGCGGATATTACTGGGTGACAGACGTCAGCAATCATCAGTATGCCGTTCCCAATTACCTGACAGGGCGTATGATAAACGCACGCATACTTGTGGAATTTTAGAAAAATACCCACCAGACGCTTGCCATGAACAGTTTATTCTGTAATTTTGTAGGAGCGTAACAGCGTGAGCAATCACGCTACCTTAATCAAGCAAACGAAACAACAAACTATAAAACAACAAACAAAACAAAAAAGTTATGAAGATTTCACGCATTGAGCATCTGGGCATTGCCGTACAGAGTATCGACGCAGTACTGCCCTATTTCCGTGACGTATTGGGACTGGATGTCTACAAGACCGAAGTTGTTGAAGACCAGAAGGTAAAGACTGCCTTCCTGAAGGTGGGTGAGGTTAAACTGGAACTGCTGGAGCCCACATGCCCCGAGAGTACAGTACAGAAGTTCCTCGACAATGGTGGCCGTGGCATTCATCACGTTGCATTCAAGGTAGAGGACGGAGTAAGTGAAGCTCTTGCTATGTGTGACGAGAAGGGCATTCGCCTTATCGACAAGGCTCCCCGCAAAGGTGCTGATGGTCTGCATATTGCTTTCCTGCATCCAAAGAGTACCTGTGGCATATTGACCGAGTTATGCGAAGAATAACCAAGACCCTCACTCTGGCAGGAACGATGCTCCTGACCAGCATGTTTGCAGGCGGGCATCAAGTTTGGGCTCAAGAGAGACTGACTCCCGAAAATCAACTCATCAGCCTGCGCCACATCATGGAGCAAGCCCAGACTGAGGACGAAAAGGAAGCAGCCATGACGCTCATCGGACAGACAGGAACCCTGCAGGCACTTTATTATGCCGGCACATACCTCTCCGACAAGCAAGTGGCTGAAGAGGCTGCCGAAGCCATTGTGAGCATTGCTATCAAGCATCCCGAATACAACGGAGACATCACACGCCAACTGGTGGAAGCATCCTTGAAGCATCTGGACAAGAAAGAACGCAAAAGCGCTCAGAAATGGCTCAAGAATGCCGACCAGAATGAAAAGGGATATGTCAACCTCTTCAACGGCAAGGACCTCACAGGCTGGAAGGGGCTCGTGGAGAACCCCATAGCTCGTGCCAAGATGAGCGCAGAACAACTCAAGAAAGCACAGGAGAAAGCCGACGAAGCCATGCGAAACGACTGGAAGGTGGAAGACGGACTGCTGGTTTACGTAGGTCATGGATTTGACAACCTATGCTCAGAGAAAGCATATGGAGATTTCGAAATGACAGTGGACTGGAAACTGGATCCAAACGGAGCAGAACCCGATGCAGGAGTATATCTGCGTGGCACTCCTCAGGTACAAATATGGGATATACGTCGCACAAACGTGGGAGCTCAAGTAGGTTCAGGCGGACTCTACAACAACCAGAAGAATCCGAGCAAACCTACCAGTGTGGAAGACAATAAACTGGGAGAATGGAATACATTCTATATCCGCATGATAGGCGACAAGGTAACCGTGAAACTCAATGGAGTAACTGTTGTGGACAATGTGACTTTGGAGAACTACTGGGACCGGAAACAACCAATCTTCCCACGCGAGCAGATTGAAATGCAAGCACATGGCAGTAAGGTATACTTCCGAGATATCTATCTCAAGGAACTGTAATCCGTGAATATTCTGTCCAGACAATAGTAAGAATAGATAAGGCCAGACCATG
>JBJFDX010000375.1:0-5083 GCA_051890235.1 Bacteroidaceae bacterium
TATCTTTGCAGAAAAATACATTCAGAAAGTGAAAATAGCAGGCATTGGCAATGCGTTGGTGGATGTTCTCGTGCATCTTCAGGACGATAATTTGCTTCATGAGGCTGGTTTGCCACGTGGAGGAATGCAATTGGTGGACAACACCCGTCGTGAGGTGTTGGCTCGCCTTATGCAACCCTTGAAACCCTGTAAGTCGGCAGGTGGTAGTGCGGGGAACACCATCAAGGCTTTGGCTGCCCTGGGAGCCGATTGTACGTTCATAGGCAAGGTAGGTCGTGATGAGGATGCCACCCTGCTCTCTGAGGTATATCACCAGCAGGGAGCTCAGGTGCGTTTCCTCACATCTTCGCTCCATACGGGAGTAGCCAGCACCTTCATCTCTCCTTCGGGTGAACGGACCTTTGGTACTTGCTTGGGAGCAGCTGCCACTCTGCGTTCGGATGAGGTTACCGAGGAATTGCTTCAAGGCTTCGGTTGGTTGCATATCGAAGGTTATCTGGTGCAGGATCATGCTCTGATAGAACGTATAGGACAACTGGCGCGTAGTATGGGCATATCCACCAGTATGGATTTGGCCAGTTATAATGTTCTGGCCGAGGATATCTCCTTTGCCCGTCATCTGGTGACCGACTATGTAGATGTGGTCTTTGCCAACGAGGACGAGAGCCGCGTGTTTACAGGCGGTAAGAGTCCCATGGAGGCTCTCAGAGAGATGGCAGGCATGTGCCAGTTGGCTGTAGTGAAGATGGGGGCTGAAGGTTCGGCTGCCAGGAGTGGCAATCAAGAAGTGAGGATAGGAGCCCGATGCGTGCCTGTGGTTGATACCACAGGGGCAGGAGACTTTTTCGCGGCTGGTTTCCTGTATGCACACACCCATGGAGGTGGAATGGAACAGAGCCTGAGCTGTGGAGCAGCACTTGGTGAACAGGCTATTCAGGTGGTGGGCACGGACCTGAGTGCAGAGGCGTGGAAGGAGTGCCATGAACAGGTGGAAAGAATACTGAAATGATGAGACGTATACATTATATATTAATAGGGGTGCTGATGACCTGTTCTACCGTGGTGATGGGACAGGAGAATAAAAACTCGGTCACCAGCCGTAACCTGGATCTTTTTGGAGATATTTACAAGCAATTGGATCTCTTCTATGTGGATACACTGGATGCAGATACGGTCATCGGGTGGGGTATACGCTCCATGCTCAGGCAGGTGGATCCCTTTACAGACTATTTTCCTGCTGATAACGATGAGTTGCGTCAGATGTCGACAGGAAAATATGCAGGCATTGGTAGCGTGGTGCGATATAATCGCAAAGAAAAGCGTACCATGATAGGCGAGCCCTATGAGGGAACACCCAGTCAGAAGGCCGGACTCCTGGCAGGAGACATCCTTCTTGAGGTGGATGGGAATGATACGTATGGCTTGCCTGTGGACAAGGTAAGTGAGATGTTGCGTGGCGATGCGGGAACATCGCTTGACGTAAAGGTGAAGCGAGGTGAGGAGGAGCTAACTTTCCATTTGACCCGACAGACGATACAGATGCCCAACGTGAGCTATTATGGTATGTTACAGGATGGAGTAGGATATGTGTATCTGGAGGCGTTCCGCGAAGGAGCTTTCCGTGAAGTTCACGATGCCATTGCCGAATTGCGTGAGCAGGGAATGCAACGTTTGGTCTTTGACCTGCGTGGCAATGGGGGTGGAGCGCTGGATGAATGTGTGAATATCGCCAGTCTGTTCCTGCCCCGCGGACAACATCTGCTAAGCACCAAGGGTAAGATGCCCAGCGCCAACTATGAGTATCGTACGGCTCTGGAACCCATGGACACCCTTATGCCCATAGTGGTGATGGTGGACGGAGGCTCCGCTTCATGTTCCGAGATACTGGCAGGAGGACTGCAGGACCTGGACCGGGCTGTGCTCCTGGGACAAAGAACCTTCGGAAAGGGATTCGTGCAGAGCGTGAGAGAACTCAATCAGGGTGGTATGCTCAAGATGACCACCAGCCGCTATTACATCCCCTCGGGACGCTGTATCCAGGCTTATGACTATCGACATCTGAATGCAGATGGGTCGGCAAAGACCCTGCCCGACAGTCTCACACGTGTGTTTCGTACTGCTCACGGACGTGAGGTGCGAGATGGTGGAGGAGTGATGCCCGACGTTCGGATACAGCCTGACAGTCTGCCTACCATGATTTACGACCTGACCGCCAGCGACGAGTTTTTCGTTTATGCCACCCGTTATGCCCGTGAGCATGCTGCTAATATTGATCCTGTGGATTTCTCTTTGACCGATGAAGAGTATGCCCAGTTTGTGAGTTACATGCAAGGAACCGATTTGAAGTTCAGTCATCGGAGTACTGAGGTGCTTAAGTTGCTCCGACGGGTAGCCAAGAGTGAAGGTTATGCCGATGAGGCTCAGGCTCAGCTGGATGCTTTGGAGACTATCTTCGGTCGGGATATAGCCGCCGATTTGGAACACTTCCGTGATCTTGTCAAGAGAGAACTGGAGAACGAGATAGTGCTGGATGCTCATCTGCAAAGGGGAGCTGTGAAGAGGATAGCAACCAGGGATAAGGATGTGAGACGAGCCATGGAGATTCTACAAAACCAAGAGGAATATAATCAAATCTTAGGAAGATGAGACATAGAAGCATCGGACGATTCAATCGAAATTTCATGTGGAGCATATTGGCCATGGCCATCATCGTGCTTATGGCGGCAGGAATGTTTCTGTACCTGTGTACACCATCTGCTCCATCAGAATCTCCACAACCGGAGACCGAGTTGGCGGAGTGATGCTCCAGCTAAGAGATATGCGAGTTGGCAGATAGGGTAAATGTAAGGAAAAGGCTATTAGGTATAATGGCCCATTCGGGTTGAACTAAAGTTTTCTGCGTAAAGTTTTGTGTGTTCGACAGAAAAGCGTACCTTTGCCAGCGAAAGGATGAATGTGAGGGGCTTGACAAGTTCCTCACTTTTCTTTATATCTAAGTATATAACAGGAAATACATGATTAACAAAGCAGCAGTTCAGCAAGCCGTGGAGGAATGGCTCGAAGGTAAAGACTACTTCCTTGTGGACGTGGAGATTAGTGCAGACGACAGAATTTCTGTCGAGATTGACCATGCCGAGGGTGTGTGGATTGAGGATTGTGCCGATCTGAGTCGATACATCGAATCGAAGATTAGCCGTGAGGAAGAAGACTATGAGCTGGAAGTCGGCAGCGCAGGACTTGGGCAACCATTCCGTGTCAAACGACAGTATGAGATACATGTAGGACATGATGTGGAAACGCAGACTCTGGACGGACACAAGTACAAGGGTGTCCTGACAGCGGTGGATGACAGCGGATTCAGCATAGAAGCCATGGAGAAGGTGAAGGAGGAAGGACGCAAGCGCCCTGTGAACAAACTGGTGGAACGACATTTCAACTTCGATGAGGTGGCTTACACGAAATACTTGATAAAGATAAAATAAGAATATAATGGCAACAAAGACAAATGAGACAGTAAATCTCATTGACTCTTTTGCAGAGTTCAAGGAGACCAAGAACATCGACAGGGCTACCCTGGTGAGCGTATTGGAGGAGTGCTTCCGTAGCGTGATATCCAAGATTTATGGCTCGGATGAGAATTATGACGTGATTGTGAATCCCGACAAGGGAGACTTTGAGATCTATCGTAACCGTACTGTAGTACCTGATGGGGAGGTGAAGGATCCCAATATGCAGATTTCCCTAAGCGAGGCTCGTGCTGTGGAGGCTGATTACGAGGTAGGTGAGGAAGTGAGTCAGTTGGTGAAATTCTCTGACTTTGGGCGTCGAGCTATTCTTACTCTGCGTCAGACTTTGGCAAGTCGCATCCTTGAGCTTGAACATGATACTCTGTACAACCAGTATAAGGAGCGCATAGGTGAGGTGGTAACCGCTGAGGTGTATCAGACTTGGAAGCGGGAAACTCTCCTCATGGATGATGAGAACAACGAACTAATCCTGCCTCGCACAGAGCAGATTCCCGGTGATTTCTTCCGTAAGGGTGAGACAGCACGTGCCGTTATCTCACGTGTAGACAATACCAATGGTACACCTCGCATCATCCTGAGTCGTACCGACCCTGCTTTCCTGCAGCGTCTGCTTGAGGCAGAGGTGCCCGAGATACAGGATGGTCTGATAACCATACATAAGGTGGCCCGCATTCCTGGCGAGCGTGCCAAGGTGGCTGTGGAGAGCTATGATGACAGAATCGATCCTGTGGGAGCATGTGTGGGTGTGAAGGGAAGTCGCGTGCATGGTATCGTACGGGAACTGCGCGGAGAGAATATCGATGTGGTATGCTGGACATCCAATCCTCAGTTGCTTATCACACGAGCCCTGGGACCTGCTACCGTCAATAGTGTGGTTCTCAATGACGAGGAGCACAAGGCTGAGGTGTATCTGGATCCCGATCAGGTGTCTTTGGCAATCGGTAAGGGTGGTATGAACATCAAGCTGGCAAGTATGCTCACGGGTTACACTATTGATGTCTTCCGCGAACTGGACAGCGATCAGGATGATGACGTAAGTCTGGATGAGTTTAAGGACGATATTGAGCCTTGGATTATCGATGAGCTGAAGAAGATAGGTTTTGCCACAGCACGTGACGTGTTGGGTGCACCTCGTGAGATGATTATCCAGCGTGCTGACCTGGAGGAGGAGACTGTGGACGAGGTACTGAGGATTCTGGCCTCGGAGTTTGAATAAGAGACAGTACACGAGAGAAGAAGCAATCAACGTAGAGAATTAAGTAGAAGTAATGAGCGTTAGATTAAATAAAGTTACAAAGGAATTCAATATCGGTCTGCAGACTGCCGTCGACTTCCTAAGGAAGAAAGGCTATGACGATGTGGAGGTAAGTCCTAACTGTAAGATTACTGAGCAGCAATACGAACTCTTGCAGAAGGAATTCAGTTCCGATAAGGGCCTTCGCTCTGAAGCCACTCAGCTGATTCAGCATCGCCAGGAGAAGTCCAAGGAACGCAAGGAGGCTACAAAGCAGAAGAGACAGGCTGAGGAGATTGCCTCTGCAAAGCCCAAGACAAGC
>JBJFDX010000376.1:0-5081 GCA_051890235.1 Bacteroidaceae bacterium
TAACAGACTTCTTGGTTTCATCTTCCAGAGTTTCAATCTGGTAGGATTCAAGAATGCGGTGGAGAATGTAGCCTTGCCACTTTTCTATCAGGGTGTAAGTCGACGTAAGAGGAATGCTCTTGCAATGGAATATCTTGACCGTCTGGGACTTGCCGACTGGGCTCATCATTATCCCAGTGAGCTGTCCGGTGGGCAGAAGCAGCGTGTGGCCATAGCACGAGCGCTGGTTACACAGCCGAAGGTAATCTTGGCAGATGAGCCTACGGGTGCCCTGGATAGCCATACTTCATTGGAGGTAATGCAGATTCTGAGACAGTTGCATGATCAGGGCATGACCATTGTGGTGGTGACTCATGAGAGTGGGGTTGCTTATCAGACAGACAAGATTGTACATATCAAGGATGGTCTGATAGAGCGTATTGAGACAAATCCCAATGCCTCTGCCGTTCCTTTTGGTATCAACGGACTTATGAAATAAGATGGTATGAGCTTTTTCAAGGACTTCCAATGGCCATTGGCAGACACTTTCCAGGAGGTGATGCATACCATAGGCATGAACAAGTTGCGCACGATGGCCACAGGCTTTGCCATGGCAAGTGGTATCTTTCTGGTCATCGTGTTGCAGGGTGCAGGTAACGGAGTGATACACACTTTCGAAAAGAATTCCGAGGAGTTTGCATTCAATGCCGTACATGTATTTGGCGGACGCACCACCATGCCCTATAATGGAATGCGTGAGGGACGTCCCATCCAGTTGGATGAACGTGATGTGGAGATGGTCAGACAGCAGTTTCCAGACAAGGTGGAATCGGTGGTACCTGTCATAGAGCGTCAGGGACAGACTGTCAGTAAGGGTGAGTGTCACATCAGTGATGTGAACATCAGCGGAGTATATCCTCAGTTTACTCAGATGCAGAGGGTTGAGATGTGTGCAGGACGGTTTGTCAATGAAGTCGATCTGAAAGAGCAACGTAAGGTACTTGTTCTCTCTTCCACTCAGGCTGACATGCTCTTTCCTCATGCGCAGGCTATAGGAAATTTCGTGGAGATGGACGGGACTGTCTGGCGAGTGTGTGGTGTGTATAAAGCAAATATGCACGAGTGGAATACGGTATTCTATGCACCCTATACCACCATGAGCACTCTCTATGTCAAAGGTGGAAAGATTGACCAGTTATCCATGCTCATGAAGCAGGTGCCCAAGGATGAGGAAATGAAGACTTTTGAGCAGGATTATACCCGTGCTGCCAGTCGTATTCACGAATTCAGTCCTGAGGATGTGAGTGCTTTGTGGATATGGAATCAAGCCGAGGACAGTCGCACGATGAGTAAGGCTATGGATATCCTGAACATGGCATTCTGGATACTGGGATTACTGACCATGGTAAGTGGAGTGGTGGGCGTGAGCAACATCATGTTGATTTCAGTAAAGGAACGTACTCGTGAGTTTGGCATACGTCGTGCTATCGGTGCCCGACCATGGAATATTGTACGTATGGTCATGCTGGAGAGTCTGGTCATAACGCTTGCCTTTGGGTATATGGGTATGGTGCTTGGTGTGGGATTCTGCCAGTATATGGACATGGCAGCAGGTAACCGGACTATAGATATGGGCCTGGTGAATTTCCAGATGTTCATTGATCCCACAGTGAATCTTTCTACCTGTGTGACAGCAACCTTTATTATGGTCGTGTGTGGTACGCTCGCAGGGTTCTTTCCTGCCCGACGTGCTGTGAAGATGAAACCAGTGGATGCTTTGCGTGCATAGTATCTCAGGCATAAGGAATATAGATAGGAGACAATGAGAATATTTGATGCAGATCAATGGGAGGAGATTGCAGATACCCTCTCACGTAACAAGCCCCGAACCTTCCTGACGGCATTCGGTATCTTCTGGGGCGTATTCATGCTTATCCTGCTGATGGGTGGAGGACGTGGTCTGGTAAATATGCTGGGCATGAACTTTGCGGGTTTTGCTTCCAACTCAGGCTTCTTCTTTACTGGCAGGACAGACAGACCCTACAAGGGGTTACCCAGTGACCGCTGGTGGACACTGGAGATGAAGGATGCAGAGCGCGTCAGGAATGTTGTTCCCGAGGTGGACGTGTGTGCTCCTTGTCTGAGCAGATGGGGAATGGCCTCACGTGATAATCACAATGGGTATGTTCATATCCAGGGACATAGGGAGGATTATCATCAGGTGGATAACCCGAAGATACGTTTCGGACGTGCGATTAATGACATGGATGACAGGCAGCAGCGTAAAGTGTGTGTCATAGGTTCTCGTGTGGTGCAACTTCTCTTCCCAGAGTTAGGCGCACAGGGTGATCCCACAGGACAATATCTCTCTCTGGACAGTGTGTATTATCAGATAGTGGGTGTGAGTGGCAGAAAGGCAGGAGGCATGCAGGTGGGAGGTAATCCCGAGAATACCATAGAACTTCCCTTGGGCACCATGCGGCGTGTGTACAATAGGGGAAACTCCGTAGACATGCTTTGTATGACAGCTCGTGAGGGATTTCGTATGTCAGACGTTCAGGATGATGCCGAGCAGGTTATCAAACGTGCTCACCGTATCCATCCCGATGACAAGCAGGCCTTGAAACGCCTGAATACAGAAGCCATCTTCTCCATTGTGGAAACATTGTTCAAGGGCGTACGCATACTGGTGTGGATGATAGGCTTGGGAACCTTGTTGGCAGGGGCTATCGGTGTGAGCAATATCATGGTGATTGCCGTCAAGGAACGTACGGTGGAGATAGGCATCAGGCGGGCTATAGGTGCCACGCCAAGAGATATCCTGTGGATGGTAATGACAGAGAGCGTAGTGCTGACGCTCGTTTCGGGAATGGGAGGCATTACACTTTCCGTGCTTATCCTGCAGGCTATAGAGAATTCGGTGGCCAGCACAATGCCAGGAACACATTTCCAGATTTCTTTCGGATTGGCAGTCACCACGGCACTTCTGCTTTCTCTTTTGGGCGTGATGGCAGGACTCGCACCGGCGATCAGAGCCATGAAGATACGTCCCGTGGAGGCTATGAGAGAGGAATAAACAGTAGAGATAAAAATATTATAAATAGAAGATAGGCAATGAAGAAGATGTTGAAATGGGCTGCCATAATGGCTGTGGCAGCTCTGGTGATAGGAACTTTTGTATACCTGTACATGAAATCTCGTCCTAAGGCGCAGGTCTATGAGTTGAATGAGGTTCAGATTAAGGATTTGGAAAAGACCACCATCGTCACGGGAAAGATTGAACCACGTGACGAGGTGAACATCAAACCGCAGATATCAGGTATCATCACGGAACTCTACAAGGAGGCCGGGGAAATGGTGAAGAAGGATGAGGTAATAGCTAAGGTAAAGGTGATTCCTGATATGGGAAGCCTTTCTGCAGCCGAGAATCGTGTGCGTCTGGCTGTCATTTCACTCGAGCAGGCACGTAAGGATCATCAGCGTATGAAGGCTTTGCTCGACGAACAGGTGGTGAGCAAGGAGGAGTACGAGAAGGTACAGGTGGCTCTCAAGCAGGCGGAGGCAGAGGAGTCACAGGCACGTGATGCACTTAATATTGTCAGAGATGGTGTCTCGCTGAGCAATGCCAAAATGAGCACGACCTTGATTCGCAGTACGATAGACGGTCTGGTGCTGGATGTGCCTGTCAAGGTGGGAAACTCTGTTATCCTGAGTAACTCCTTCAATGACGGTACCACTATAGCCACCGTGGCGGATATGAAGAACTTGATATTCAAGGGAAATGTAGATGAAACAGAGGTGGGGCGTGTGCATGAAGGGATGCCTGTGACCATCACCGTGGGTGCCATAGAGAATCTTCAACTGAATGCTTGCATCGAGTATATCTCTCCCAAAGGCGTGGAGCAGAATGGTGCCAATCGTTTTGCCATCAAGGCTGCCATCTCATTGCCTGATTCCCTGACCCTGCGCTCCGGTTATGGAGCCAATGCTCAGATTGTATTGCAGAAGGTGCAGGGTGCTGTGAGTGTGCCTGAGTCTTCCCTTGAGTTCTCTGGAGACAGTACCTTCGTGTATGTGCTTACAGACAGTGTACCCAAGCAGAATTTTAAGCGAACCTATGTGATGACGGGCTTGAGTGACGGAATCAATATGGAGATCAAGGGAGGAGTGAAACCAGGACAGAAGGTGAGAGGTATCCTCAAACAATCCGATAACTGATGGGGGGAGGACAACTATGAGACAGATATTGATAATGGGTTTTCTGCTTGCTGGTCTGAGCGCATCTGCACAGCAAGTGTGGACTCTGCAACAATGCATCAGTCACGCCATTGCGCATAACATCACGGTGCAGCGTCAGCAGAACAATATAAAGCAACAGGAGATTGCACTCAGTTCGGCACGTAATAGCCGTTTGCCTAATCTTGCTGCCAGTGCTGGAGAGAATTTCTCTTTTGGTCGTGGACTGACCATGGATAATACATATGCCAACAGAAATACGCAAAGTACCAGTTTCAGTTTGGGAACAAGTGTCCCACTTATCACAGGTGGACAGATTCCTGCTCAGGTACGTCAGCAACGGTTGGGACTCCAGGCCGCACTTCAAGATTGTCGGAAGGCTCAGGATGACGTGACGCTGAATGTCATATCAGCTTATCTGGAGGCTGTGTGTCAAAAGGAACTGGTGGGTGTGGCACGTCAGCAGGTACTGTTGAGCGCAGCTCAGGTGGACAGGATGCGTAAACTCCAGGCAGAAGGAAAGGCAGCGCCTGCAGATGTGGCCCAGATGTGCACCACCTTGGCAACTGATAGTTTGACTCTTACTCAACAGGAGAACAGCCTGATGCTTTCATTGCTTAGCCTCTGTCAGTTGCTCGAACTGGATTCACCTGAGGGATTTGATGTGGAAGTTCCTTCTGAGACTGTTCCCCTGGATGCCGTTCTGCCTGCTCCTGATGCTGTCTTTGCAGAGGCTCAGGGTTTCAAACCGCAGATAGTGGGCGAACAACTGCGCCTGTCACAGGCTGAGGCAGGAATTGCTTTGGCCAAGAGTGCCCTTTATCCCAGTTTGTATTTCAATGCGGGAATAGGGACCAACTATTACA
>JBJFDX010000377.1:0-5045 GCA_051890235.1 Bacteroidaceae bacterium
CCCCGAACGAGAAAGCCGCGGAAGCCAGTTCTATATCGTCTGGGGTAAGAAACAGAAAGCATCTGACATACGGAAAGTAACAGATATGTTGGAAGAGAAAGGTATCAAACTCACTCAGCACATGATAGACGAATACATGTCACGAGGAGGAACACCTCACCTGGATGGACAATATACGGTATTCGGAGAAGTCATAGAAGGACTGGAGATTGTAGGCAAGATCCAAGGAGTAAAGACCGACGATAATGACCGTCCCCTCGAAGACGTAAAAATAATCCGCATGACCATTGAGCAATTAAGTTCGAAAGCACAACGTACCAACCGGCCCGTCAGATAGTCTAAACCGTTGATGGAGACAGACGATTGAGCAGAACATTTCCCCCGCTCTAAAACGCAAATCCTCTTAAGAGGACTTCCACAGGCTTACCCAAAGCAAACAGAGTTTGCCCTAAAGATAGACCAAAATAAAGGCAAACTCGACCTGCGTTTGAGTCAAACTCCAAAGGCATTCCTCCCAATGCCGAGAAGCATTCCTTTACATCTGGCTATGTAAAAGATATTTGCCAATTATATTATCAGGCCCACGCAGTTCCCGCATGCCCATTTCCAACCAAGAAAATAAACCCACTACCACCATCATATCCTTCAAAACAACTCACAATATCTGACGGGAAGAACTCGCCATGCGATTACAGAAAGAGACTCAACACAGAACCCTCCGAAACAGACATTTCCGAAAAGCATAATCATCTTTGATTTTTAATGACGCACACGCTTTTCCATTCTCGGGAAAATGCGTAATTTTGCACACTCAACAAGTAGACGAATTTACAGAATAAGAAATAGCAACACAAGATGGCAGAAACAAGGAAAATCCAGCGTGCTCTGGTATCCGTATTCCACAAGGACGGATTGGAAGAAATACTGCGCACCCTCCATGCGCAAGGTGTAGAATTGCTTAGCACAGGCGGTACGCAACAATTCATCGAACAACTGGGCATTCCCTGCGCCCGTGTGGAAGATGTCACCACCTATCCCAGCATTCTGGGCGGTAGAGTAAAAACCCTCCATCCCAAAATTTTCGGAGGAATCCTGGGACGCAGAGCACTTGAGAATGACCAGCAGCAGATGGCACAATATGAAATCCCCAATATCGACCTGGTTATCGTGGACCTGTACCCCTTTGAAGACACCGTCAAGAGTGGCGCCTCTGATGCCGACATCATCGAAAAGATAGACATAGGCGGAATCAGCCTCATCCGTGCTGCCGCAAAGAACTTTGCTGATGTGATTATCGTTCCCTCAAAAGCAGAATACAAGCCCCTGCTTGAACTTCTGCAGAAGAACGGCGCACAGAGTGAGATAGAGGAGCGCCAATGGTTTGCCACACGTGCCTTTGGGGTTAGCAGTCACTATGACACAGCCATCCACCAATGGTTTGAGAGCAAATAAACATCTGTGCCATTAAGAAACCCATTTAAAGAAAGACAGATATGAGTTGGTTTTCATTCAGCAAAGAGATGGCCATGGACTTGGGCACGGCCAATACCATCATCATAAGCAACGGTAAGATTGTGGTTGACGAACCCAGCGTGGTGGCTCTCAACCGTAGAACAGAGCGCATGATAGCAGTTGGCGAGAAAGCCAAGATGATGTACGAGAAGACAAACCCCGACATCGAAGCCATCAGACCCTTGGGCGACGGCGTGATTGCCAATATGAGTGCCTGCGAGCAGATGATGAGGGGACTCATCAAGATGGTGCACACAGGCGGCTACTTGTTCTCTCCCAGTCTAAAGATGGTCATCGGCGTACCCAGCGGAAGTACACAGGTGGAGTTACATGCTGTACGTGACTGCGCAGAACATGCTGGAGCAAGAGAAGTGTACCTGATATATGAGCCCATGGCATCGGCCATCGGCATCGGTCTGGACGTGCTGGCACCTGAAGGAAACATGATTGTAGACATAGGTGGTGGAAGCACCGAGATTGCAGTCATAAGCCTGGGCGGACTGGTAGTAAACAAGAGTCTGCGCATTGCCGGCGATGAACTGACAGCAGACATTCAGGAATACATGAGCCGACAGCACAACGTCAAGGTAAGCGAAAGAATGGCCGAGCGTATCAAGATTCATGTTGGTGCGGCACAGACCGACCTGGGAGACGATGCTCCCGAGGACTACGTTGTATACGGGCCCAACAAGATTACAGGTCTGCCCATGGAGGTGCCCGTATGCTATCAGGAGATTGCCCATTGTCTGGAGAAGACTCTGGCCAAGATTGAGGCAGCCGTACTGGCAGCTTTGGAAGAGACACCACCCGAACTGTATGCCGACATCGTAAAGAACGGCATCTGGTTGAGTGGCGGAGGAGCATTGCTAAGAGGACTTGGCAAGAGGCTGACCGACAAGATCAACATCGAATTCCATGTGGCTGAAGACCCCTTGCATAGTGTTGCCAAAGGCACAGGGATTGCGCTGAAGAACATACAGAATTTCTCCTTCTTGATGTAAGCAACATTGGGAGAACTTACAAACAGAATCATCAAAAACATCCACTGGGGCATCTTCCTTCTTCTGGAAATCCTCAGTGGATGGCTACTTTTCCGTTTCAACACTTATCAGGGCAGCGTATGGTTCACCCAAGCCAATACCGTGGTTGCCAGAGTGATGGAATGGGAAGAGGAGATATTGTCATACATACACCTTGCCAAGCAAAACAAATATCTGACAAGGCAAAACGTTGTGCTCCAATACAACATGAGTATCATGCGAAGTCAGTTGGACAGTCTGCGTCATGTACCATCCTTCACCGAGCAAGAAGAGGCGAAAGTGACCGAAGGCATGCATCTGATACCTGCCAAAGTGGTAACCAACAGCATCCACCGCAAGGATAATTACCTTACTATCAATGTAGGTAAAAAGGATGGGGTAAGACCTGAGATGGGCGTTGTAAGTGGTACTGGAGTGGTTGGAATCGTGTATCGGGTGACAGACCATTATGCCTTGGTGATGTCTGTACTCAACAGCCAGTCAAACATCAGTTGCCGACTGAGAGACACAGGCTATTTCGGATACCTCAAATGGAGTGGTGGAAACCCTCTGCATGCGAGTATGGACGACGTACCCCGGCACGCGCAAATCCGCAAAGGAGATATTGTGGAGACCAGCGGTTTCAGCAACATGTTCCCACCAGGATTATTCCTGGGCCGAGTGGCTCAAATCAACAACAGTCCTGATGGCATGGCTTATCGTCTGGAGGTGCAAATGAGTACAGATTTGTCAAACATCAGGGATGTGTGTGTGATTGAATATGAAAACCATGCCGAACTGGATTCGCTGGAGATTCGTCAACAAAGAGAATAGCACGTTAGCATGATACCTACGCTACTGAAAAGACTCGCACAATTATTACTCCTTCTGGCTCTGCAAGCACTCATTCTGAACCACATGAGCCTGTGGGGAATAGGTACGCCCATGATAGGCGTGCTCCTGCTGGTGTATCTGCCTATGAACACCTCGCGTACCGCAGCCATGCTATGGGGATTCTCTTTGGGATTGCTGACAGACATCTTCTCCAATACTCCAGGCATGGGTAGTGCAGCCATGACCCTTACAGCCATGCTCCGTCCCAGCATTCTGGATATGCAGGCTCCCAAGGACGCTCCCGAAGATCTCCTTCCCACTTATCATTCCATGGGCCTTTGGAGTCACGTGAGATACATCTTCTCCCTGTTCCTGGTTCATCACACCTGCTACTTCATGCTGGAAAGTTTCTCCATCTCACACATCCAGCTTGCTTGCATACACCTTTTGGCCAGTATGGGTACCTCACTCCTGCTTGCCTTCTCGCTTGAGACACTAAGAAACACAAAGAAATAACTACCCTCTCTGCAATCCATGAAGGCAAACTACGAACTCGAAAAACGCAAGTATGTCCTCGGCTGTATTGCCGTGGGCATCATCGTGGTCTATCTGATTCGTCTGTTTGCCCTGCAGATGCTGAGCGAAGACTTCAAACGGAATGCAGATTCTAACGCTTTCCTAAGACGAATTCAGTATCCAGCCCGAGGAGTCATCACCGACCGTAATGGCAAACTATTGGTTTACAACCAGCCAGCCTATGACCTGATGGTGGTTATGACCGAGCAGGTAGGCGTGGACACCCTCGACCTTTGTCAAAGTCTGGGCATAACCCGAGATTGGTATGAGCGTCGCATGGAAGAAATCCAGGATCGGCGCAGAAATCCAGGATACAGCCGTTACACACAACAGCTCTTCATGAGTCAGTTATCGGCAGAGGAATGCAGCAGATTTCAGGAAAAGATCTTTCGTTTCCCAGGATTCTACATTCAAAACCGCAGCATACGTCAATACAGATATCCCTATGCAGCCCAGTTACTGGGCGATGTAGGAGAGGTCAGCCCAGCCGAACTGGAAGCAGATGATTATTACCGTCGAGGCGACTATTCTGGTAAGCAAGGAGTAGAGAAATCCTACGAAAAGCAGTTAAGAGGTGAGAAAGGAACCGAGATTCTTCTCCGTGATGCCCGCGGACGCATCAAGGGGCATTACATGAACGGGCAGTTTGACAACGCCCCCATACCTGGCAAGAATCTCACTCTGAGTCTTGACGTAGACCTGCAGGCCCTGGGAGAACGACTCATGACAGGCAAGAAAGGAAGCATCGTTGCTATAGATCCTGCTACAGGCGGTATCCTATGCATGGTATCAAGCCCTACCTACGACCCACGCATACTGGTAGGCCGACAAAGAGGAAGAAGTCATGCCAAACTCAGTCAGGACACCAGACACCCCTTGCTCAACCGAGCCATCATGGGACAATACCCACCAGGTTCAACATTCAAGACAAGTCAGGCACTCACATTCCTACAGGAAGGTGTCATTACACCCTCAACCACCTACCCCTGCAGTCATGGATTCCACTTTGGACATCTCAAAGTAGGATGTCACGGACATCCTTCGCCACTTCCTCTTGCTCCTGCCATAGCCACCTCCTGTAATGGTTACTTCTGCTGGGGATTG
>JBJFDX010000378.1:0-5026 GCA_051890235.1 Bacteroidaceae bacterium
TGCAAACCTGCCTTTCTTCAGATAAGGATTCACAATAGACACAGGACCGATGCCCTTATTGACAACCAGTCCAGCATATTCTTCACTATTCTCGGGATGTTCCATATCGATCCTCCTTTGATTTGTTATTCCCCCATGGGGTGTTTCTATAATATTAGTTTTGTTCCAGATATACGGTTCAAGGCTGAACATTGATATTGATAACCTCCTTGGAACGCTTAGGGTCATCGGTAATCAGTAGCACTCGCGGACGGCTCCTGGCCTTCCAGAGATACTTGGCAATAACGGTCACCTTGAGCTTGGTACTCTTACCTGGCTTCAGTATCCTGTTACCCAGACTGACAGAGACAGCCTTGTTGAAGACCTGAACCTGCTTAAAATGCAACGGTGACTTTCCGGTGTTATATAGAAGCAATGTCTTGGACAGTTTCTCCTTCTGCCCCATACTGCCTAAGTCCACCTCGTCACTCTCCACCTGGAGTTCAGGGGCATTGGCCATCTGCTCGTCAGTCAGATGAGAGAAATCGGGTAGAAGGACCGAATTGACATAAATCTCATTGGTATCACTTATCTTATCCCCCACATAACGAGCCAGATAGATGCTGGTCTGGTTCAAACCGAGCTGAGGGAGTTTACTGCTGTCCAGGGTAATCCTTATCCTACCGGTCTTCCCCGCAGGGATATCCTCGGGTACAGACTCTGCCGAGAGAAAAGGTGGGAGATGCATCAAAGTGGGTCTGTAAGCTGTACGCTCCAGGTTGGCAACCTCTATCTCAACCGTTGGTTTGTCTCCCCTGTTGACATTATCAAACTCCACATAGTTGGTCTGCAACCGCACATTCCCCAAGTCAATAGGGAAGTCCTGTCCATAATCGGTCACCTCGGTCACCACATTCCCCTGAATAGCCATATAGACAGGAGTATCTGAAGCGTCAGTAAGAATCTCCACATCACGATAGAAGGAGCCCAACTGCTCGGCATTGAAGGTCAAAGAAATCTCGGCATGCTCACCGGCAGGAATAGCCTGAGAGGGATACTGCACATCCAAACAACTGCAGGAAGGATGCACCTTGATAATCTGAAGAGGCTTGTCACCACGATTGCGGAACCCCAAGGAGAATCTCTTCTGAGTCTGGAATGCCACATCACCTACCTTCAGAATCTCTGCATCAGGAACAAACAAAGCCTGTGCATTGGTTCGTGTGGCTGAGAAAAACAGGATACCACACAGAATCCCTGTCATGTATATATATCTCATTTATGTTTCTTTATTGTCAACAGTGAAGCCTCCACCATACGAATCAAGTCACGCTTCTCTGTGGATGGCGAATAGACAAACCCTTCGGCTGCAAGCACCATGCCACGAGCGGAATCGAGAGTGAACATCGACACAAAAGGACCGCCGATGGGAGCATTGCGCACATCCCACATCCCGCGCATCTCCATATAGTCACGTCCACCGAACTGTTTCCTTTGAGTGATGACCAAAGGATTGCCATCTGCCTGTGATGTCTGCATCCACTGTCCATCCTTTTCTCCGGGAATATTTCGTTTCATGACAGAGTCACGCACAGCAACGAGGTTCCCGATGTCATCAAGTGCTCTGCCATCCCAAGGAAACTCATATATCACCACATTCATATCTCGCTCTTGCAGATTGGACCCTGCCCACAGGAAACGCTTGCCCTTCTTCACTGCATGTACACTCTTGGGTACGAATATCGAATACCCCATATGCCTGCAAGCCTGCTGATAGACATGTGCATTATGTCGTTTGCGCAAATCTGCCATTCTAACAATCAACTGTCCATCAAGCAAAGCCTGAACTACATCCTGCTTATGACGGCAGAGGAAGGTACGCAAGTCCGTCAGGTTACGGGCAGACACTGTGACCTCCGTCTGAGGGAAAGCTGAGACATCACGAGAGACACCCATCATGGGTTTGACCACATCCGCATCCAAACGGACAAACAGCTTGGTGTGCATCGTAACATAACGCCGCGTATAATGACGCTCAGAGACACGCAAGACACGAAACATGGGTTCGGGCTGCATGACCTCTGGCAGAGGTTCCTGGGTCATTGCATTCAGCGAGTCCATAATATCACTCTTGCCCACAGCCTCATCGGTGACAAGAAGGAGTTCGCTGGGCAATCCTTTGGAGTGGGGTTTTACCGCAGGCTTCGGCTTACTGTCACACGATGTGAGAAGAAAAATGAAGAGCAATGTGCTCCAGATGAACTTACAGACTACCATATGCATAACGAAATCAGAACAGCACTACAAAAGAACACGCTGAGCCATCACTTCCTGACCCATGAAGATACTGGCATTGGACTGAAACACATCAGCCTGCTCGGTGGTCTGATAAAGAACACTTCCACCTAAAGACAAGCGTTGCTCCATCTCAGGATGACGCGCCAGATAGCATTGCAGACTGGAAGCCACATATTCGCCCTGAGGCATCACACGAACTCCCTGAGGAACATACTTCAGAATCTTATCGAGAAGAAGCGGATAATGAGTGCACCCCAGGATGATGCAATCAATCAGGGGGTCCTTCTCCATCAGCCTATCAAGGCTCTTCTTCACAAAATAGTCAGCACCCGGACCGTTGTATTCATAGTTCTCCACCAACGGGACCCACATAGGACAAGCCTCGCCTGTCACCATCACGTCGGGATAAAGTTTGGCTATCTCAAGTTCATAGGTATGACTCTTGATGGTACCAGGTGTGGCCACCACTCCCACATGACGAGTATGGGTGAGCACTCCCACGCTCTCAGCAGTGGGACGGATGACTCCAAGTACGCGCCGTTGTGCATCCAACAGCGGTAAATCTTTCTGCTGAATTGTACGCAGAGCTTTTGCCGAGGCTGTATTACATCCCAGTATCACCAGTGGGCAGCCCTGCTGGAAGAGATGTGTCACGGCCTGCAAGGTAAACTCATAGACCAGTTCGAAGGAGCGAGTGCCATAAGGAGCTCGGGCATTGTCACCCAGATACACATAATCATACTGCGGCATCAAATTGCTTATCTGCCGCAGTATAGTCAGCCCTCCATATCCTGAATCAAAGATTCCGATGGGACCTTTCTTGATGGGAGACCCAGTCTCAGTGGATATCATGAGCCATCAGGGTTGCGTTTGCTCCTGTACAGGTTGAACCACAGGCTGTTCCTCAGGTACCACAGGTTGTTCTGCCGGTATGGTCTCTGTGGCCGGTACTCCCTCTTCCTCAGGTGTCACAACCGGCAACATCCCCGCAGGCGGTTCGGCTATGAGTCCCAATTTCCATCGGACAAGGTCGGTCACATCAACGCCAATGACAGGATTGATAAACGGACAAGCATCATCATCGGTGTTGAGCACGAAGGCATAACCATATTCGACCCCGACCTCGAGGATGACATTGTTCAGTTTCTTCTTCACCTCAGCCATCAGATCCCTCTCGGCCTGGTCAAGTGTCTTCTGTGACTCAATCCTGAAGGTGATGCCATTCTCCATCAGAGACTGCAGTTCGGCCTGTCTCTTCTGCATGATAGTCTGAGGAAAGTCCTTCTGTCCTTGCAGGAAATCCACGAATTTCTTCTGAAACTCCTCTTCCCCGCGTGTTGCCTCTGCATCATACTTAGCCTTCAAATCAACCATGCTTTGCTTGACCTGTGCATACTCGGGCATCTCTGCCATGACAGTCTTGTAACTCATGTAACCGAACTGCATCTGTGCAGACAGCGACAGGGGCAGCGCGAGCAGGAGTACGGTGAATAGTCGCTTCATCATCATTCTCTACTTAATAGGATGTTATTATCTTTATGATGGGTTGCTGTCAACAGGCGCTATCCTCATGACAGCCCAAGGGTAACGCCCCGAATCCCATCTCGTGGGACAGGGCAATTACTGAATACCTACGGCCTTCTTCACCTCAGCTGTAATATCGGTGCTGAGAGCTGTGTTTACGAAGGGGATTGCACCGGCATTGGTATCAATCACATATACATAACCACCCGTCTCACCAATCTTCTTCACGGCATCAAGAACGAGTTGCTGAATGGCGCCCATCTTATCCTGCTGTGCCTTCTGAAGTGACTGCTGATTGTCCTGATAAGACTGCTGCATACGCTGGTAAAGGTCATTGAGTTCCTGCTCACGACGCTGACGTACGTTCTCAAGCAAGTTGGCCTGCTCCTTCTGATATTCCTCAGTCTTCTTCTGCAGTTCATCCTGCATCAACTTCAGGTCATCATCAAACTGCTTGGCCATGTTCTGAATCTCAGTCTGTGCTGTTGTGTACTCCTTCATGTTGGGGATAATGTCAGCACTATTGAAATGTGCAAACTTCTGAGCACTCAGTGCCAAAGGTGCCATCATCAGGATGGCTACAAGAATCTTCTTCATTGTCTTTTTAGTATTTATTTAAGTTTATTGATTCAATTATATCCCAGTTTGGTAAGCACCTCATTGCTGATGTCCACCTTCGGACTGGCAAAGATGATACCTGCATCACTGGCTCGGTCGAGTATCAGGCTGTAACCTTTCTGTTCGGAGATATCCTTCACAGCGTTATAAATCTCATCCTGGATAGGAGTCATCAGACTCTCACGCTTCTTATAGAGTTCTCCCTCAGGTCCAAAATACTTGCGCTTCAGTTCGGCAGCCTCCTTTTCCTTGGCCACGACAGCCTCTTCGCGCTTGGTCTTCTGCTCCTCACTCAGAAAAACAGCCTCCGACTGATAATTCTTATAGAGTGTCTGTGCTTCAGATGTCAACGCATCTACCTCTGCCTGCCACTTCTTACTCACCTGATTGAGTTGCTCATTGGCACGTTCGTAGGCAGGAATATTCTTCAGAATATAGTCCATGTCAACCAGAGCAAACTTCTGTGCATTCACTGTTGCCACAACAATCACGGCCAGCAGTGCCATCCATACTCTTTTCATATTGATCTGCATTAATGATTTATACTCTATCCTTTATATATATATATAATGTATATTAGAACTCTTGTCCAAGAATGAAGTGGAAG
>JBJFDX010000379.1:0-5026 GCA_051890235.1 Bacteroidaceae bacterium
CTCTCGGAAGGGGTAGAGTAATTTAACAAGAATACCCAACCAGGGCTGGTAGAAGATCTCCATACGGCAGTATGCCTTACGATAATTGAACTTGTGTGTTACGTAATGTTGAATGTTGGAGTGCTCCGTAAGGCTACGTGCTCCGACACACAGCATATTTACGCCTCTTTCCTGCAAGTAATAACGATACATTTCAAAAAGGAGGCCGTTGGTTGGGTATGTGGAATTGTGCATGAATTTAGGTCTGGCCTTGAGCACGACTTCCTCGCACATGTCCTCGTACACTTGATTCACAGCAATGACAGCAGGTTCGCCAGTTTGTCTTTCCACTCCCACCAATACTCTCCGTTGGTGCGGGAGGCACAGTCTGCCATAAATTTCTCTTTACTGTCAGGAGTAGCCTTGACTTTGTAATTAAGCATCGCCTCACGATATACAGGGTAGGCCAATTCGACGAACTCCGGTAGGGGGGGATCCGCTTGAAATCGTAAGTCTTCAACGACTTCCTGATGGTAGTCCTAACCGAGGTCTTAAGTTGCGGTATGTCATCGAAGTGGTCTTTTACTATCATCCAGAATGAGGTCTCCTCCTAGCAGTCAAAGTCATACACGTTGCGCACGAAAAGCCCTCCTTTTGCCAGCAACGCCTTTGCCTGTTCCTTCGTGAGCCGCTGTTCTGTGTCCGGCCTACCGCAGTATACCCATGCTCCATGATATAATCTGTAATCAGTCATACTTGTTTTTATGTATGGTTCTTTATTGCTTGACAAATAACTTCCTCTTGGACGAGATAAACTTGCTTATGGCCAGCGAGGCTGTAACTCCAATCACGGAATAGGCAATCCACCAGAGTGAACCGTTGACCTTGATGCAGGGATGCGTCCCAACAAGTGCGTAGTCTTCTCCACCGGAGCACAGGACAATGATGAAAGAAACAATCTTGAAAGCAAGGATGTGAAACGTCATGATGTAAAAGGATTCTCTTCCCATGTATGCCAGCACGCGGGAAATGCAGTTCGGTATTACGCCTTTCGTCTTGTTGATGAGCCATGAAACTTTATGAAGCACGATAAATCCGCATGTCCCCGATACAATTAAGGAAAGGAAATCAATACTATCGGATTGCTCCTTCATCGAAGCGGGATGTAGAAAGAATATTCCTGTAAGTAGTAATGTTGAGAGCAGGAGCAAGCGCGTTGTGACCACTCTCTTACTCAACAAGTGTCCTATCCATACAAATGCGGCACCCATACAGATCCGATAGATGCAGACGGTTTTAAATCCAGGAAACAGAAGGTGTAAAGTGGAAACCAGCAACGCAAGGAACAGAGTCAAGGAAAAGATGATGTTCCCCATGGGCTTCTTCGTAAACCTTGAGGCCAGCGAGTGGGATAGTGAAAGCAGAACATAACAGAAAAACAATGCTTGCAGAAACCAGTAGGTACCCAGCAACTGCTCGGTGTAAACTTCCATGAACACGAGTCTCAGCACGAGTCTCAGAAACATCATGTCTGGACTGTAATATTCCGCTCCGTACTCAGTGCTCATCACACCCGCGTCGATGAGTAAGTTGTGCAGGAGCAGGAAGGCGATGGAATACTTGATGAACGGAACATAAAGGGTGCGAATCTTGCCCCTCATGAATTGGGGAAAGTCAAGCAATCGTTTCTCCTTGAGAAAGTAACCGCTGGCCAGGAAGAAGAGCGGCATGTGGATCATGTAGATGATAGTGCGAAGGTTTGCAGGACATCCTGAATGCCCCATGACAACCATGAGTATTCCTATTCCTTTCAGAATGTCAATGTTGTTGTCCCGTGTTGTAATCATGCCCTACTTATTAAAGAAGAGGTTGCGTAGTGTGCGCAGACTTTGACGATTCTGGCGGCACAGCCATGTGTAGTTGTAATTTCCTGTGGATACGCGACCCACGTTGCTGACATGTAGAGACGGACAATAGTAGGTGCGCAGACCATCACGGCGAACCAGTTCAGCCAGAAAGAGCTCTTCGCCATACATGAACGCGGGGAAACGAAGGTCAGCATGTTTCTTCATGAATCGCGATGTGAAAAGCATGAGTGAACCATGTCCTGCATAGATGATTTCCTGTTGGGTGTGCGGCTGCTGATGCTTGCTACGCAGGTGATACATGCGTTCCATGAGAACATATACCAATGGGTGACAGTATAGTATTTTCCATCGGAGGAAGTCATGAGGCTGGGGACGACTTATCTGGAAGGGATTGTCGTGATGGTTGAGCCTGGGTGTGTAGATGTCCGGAGCCAGCCATCCCGCATCTGTGGGCCATTCTGTGGAAACCAGCGTAGAGAAGAAGTTCTCGTCTAATGTCAGGTCCACATTGGAGATGATGGCGTAGTCTGCGTCTCCAACCGTATTCCAGCCAATCTCGGACATCATCTTTAGGGCACAGCCCAGGTAACCAAGGTTGAGGTGGTAGGGAAATACATGTAATGTGCAATGCGGAGTGAGGTCAACAGGTACATCCTCCCATTGGTCGGTGGTATTGTCACCTACACATAGCGTTATGTGGCAGGTGCCTTTGGCTTTTGCCGCGGCACGTTCCACGGATGTCATGAAGGTGCGCAGATAGTCGTAACTCTTGTAGGTTACGCAGAATATCATGATATGTGGGAGTTCATACTTCGTGTTCATAGATAAACGATTAAAGAGCGCACGATGATATACAGGATGCTCAGTGGGGATAGAATGACGGAAAGGATAATGGCAGAAATGATGCGTGGGCAAGTATCCTTTGTCAGGATAGAGAGCGGACGGAGCTCTGCCAGTTTGCGGTGCTTGCATGCACGTCCCGCTATCAGTATCAATTCACATGCCAGATGGAAGGCCAAGGGAATTAAGTCGGCCATGCGTGCATGACGTATGGCATGCGACAGGTAAGTAAGGTTCCCGCTACTGAGCTTCTGTGCGCTGCTGGTCTTGCTGTTAGGGTTCTCTCGATAGTAGGCTGCTACGTAGTCAGGCATGCGTCCATAGCGAAATCCGGGTATGGCTGATGCCTTGAGATGGAAATCCCAGTCTTCACGATAGCGCAGTGTTTCCGAAAAACATAGGTTGTGTTCAGTGATGAAACTCCTGCGGTACAGGATGCAATGAATGGGGATGGAGAAGTCTATGCCCCATCGTGTAAGTAGGCTCAGATGCAGACTCCCTGTGGGCCTCATGGTATAGGCGGGATGTGGTCGCATGTTTCTTATGCCCGTAGATGAGA
Source organism: Bacteroidaceae bacterium (assembly GCA_051890235.1). Taxonomy (GTDB): domain Bacteria; phylum Bacteroidota; class Bacteroidia; order Bacteroidales; family Bacteroidaceae; genus Physcousia. Next base: position 3,247 of record JBJFDX010000379.1, read on the forward strand.
TGCTGAAGTGGCGGTAGTCAGTGTATGACATATCCAAACCTTCTTTGTCCATGAGTGCAGTCTGTAGTTCCAACTTCTGTGAGTCCAGTTCATCATCTGCGTCCAGGAATTGTATATATTCGCCCGTAGCAGAGCGCAGTCCTGCATTACGAGCCGTAGCAGTCCCACCGTTGCTTTTCTTTATCAGACGGAATCTCTGGTCTCCTTTTACGAAGTCTTCTGCTATCTGTGCCGACTGATCAGTACTCCCATCGTCCACGATGATGCATTCAAAATCCTTGAGTGTTTGCTTTTGCAGACCTTCGAGTGCCTGTGACAGAAACTCTTCTTGGTTATAGCAGGGTATGATGATACTTACTTTGGGCATGGTATATTACTTGTTGTCTCGTTTGTGTTGTTTGCTTTTGTGGAAATGTAATAGTCAGGGTCATTTTTCCATCCTATTTGTGCCATCATAAAGAGAGGAATAAAGAAGAAGTAATGGAAGGGATTGGCTCTCACCCAGAATGTTGCTGCTGCGATGATTAGCATGCCCCATTTAGGACGCGTGTGTGCTCCTTTTGTGATAGAAAATGCGAACAGGATGACTAGTAGGGTAGTGACCATTCCATAGGAATAGACGAATACACGATAGCCGGCATTTCCCCATGGGAATTTTTCCATGGGTATGGGACCTCCTGTCAACACTTCTCCCGAGGAAATATAACGATCAAACTCTTTGGTGAATTCATCACTGGTACGATTGTCTCCCGCCATCTTTCCACTTTCATCCAAGGCTAAGCGTTCCACGATGAGCATGTTCACTACGTTCACTCCGTTGTTGTAAACTTTGGCACCTATGATAACCCCTGCAAAAAAACAGACGACTAACAGCAGTTTTACGAGAACTTTACGCTTGCGTATCCATAGGGAGAACACGCAGGCCATGGCCATAAGTACATAGGCGGCCAGTGACAGTGTGATGATGGTGGTGAAAAACAGAATGAGGTTATACCATCTTTTCCATTTCCCTATCTGAGTGAGCAGGAGGAAAGTGCAGGCTGTACCCAAGTGCCCAGGCTCAAGAAAGAAGGCATGGAAACGTGGGATGATACGCTCGTTACTGTCATTTATCATGAAAAAATAGTAGTTGTCGAAGGTATATTGAAGCTTTTCATTATAGACAAACGTGTGTGGCAGATTACCTCCTGCCAGGTGGTAGACAAAAGCGGGAATGCTAATACACATGAGGCAAGCCATTAGTATGCTGAGCACATCAGAGATTTTTATCAATTCTGTCCTGTCGAGTCTTAGAATAGCATAGAATATAGGTACTTGAAGCAGCATGGCAATCACACCTTTTAAAGCATAATTCCCTAATATTCCCATGCATAGCGATGTGACAATAAAGAGTGAGATAGATACCATAACCGTTTCGCGGTGGAATATGGGATTGCAGAGCCTACGATTCATCATCAGAGCAAGAATGAAAAAAGGCAGGGCCACTAATGAATGGTAACTACCAATGTTCCACATAAACCATGGGCTAAGTGAACCGATATAGCATATGATTATGCCAATATACAGACTCCATCGTGCCACAGTCTCCTTTGGCCATATGAGCATGTTCGCAAGCCAGTCACGTCGTATGGATAGCATCTTTACCAGACTTGGAATCTGGAATTGAAATAGATGGTCTGTTCTACTCATGCTTTCTGATGATTATCTGTTTCATTCGGTTGCGTTCGCTAGAGGAGAGCACCACAAACCACATGGTTACTATTCCACATGTAATGGACAG
>JBJFDX010000380.1:0-5025 GCA_051890235.1 Bacteroidaceae bacterium
CCGAAACTGAGACTGGGAGTATAACCGATAAACCATCCGTCGGAATTGTCATTGGTGGTTCCTGTCTTTCCTCCCATGGGAGCAGTAATATTGTAACGTGCTCTCATGCGATGTCCCGTACCGCTATCGATAACGCCTCGCATAAGAGTGACCATCTTGCAGGCCGCATCCTCGGAAATTACCTCACGAACACGGGGCTGAAACTCAGCCACTATATCACCATTACTGTCTTCTATACGGGTCACATAAAGCGGACAACGACGAACACCCTTGCGAGCAAAAGCCGTATATGCTCCCACCATCTCGGCTACCGAGATATCACAAGGACCCAGACAGAGGGCAAGAGAAGGATGAATATCCTGATTCTGAATACCAAACTCATGTATCAGGCGCACCAAAGCAGCAGGCGACAACTGATTCATAAGCCATGCGGAAATCCAGTTGTTACTTTGTGCCAATCCCCACTTGAGGGTAACCATTTCTCCATAGCGAGCCTTGCTACCATTTCTGGGTGTCCATTCCTTGCCTGCCACATGATAAGTCTGTTGCACGTTTGGAGCCTCGTCGCATGGACTCCATCCGTTCTCCATAGCAAGCGCATACAAATAGGGTTTGATGGTGGAACCTACCTGACGACGACCTTGCGTACACATATCATACTGGAAATGAGAGTAATTGACACCACCCACATAAGCCTTCACTGCACCTGTTTCGTTCTCCATACACATAAAACCTGCACGCAAGAAGGATTTGTAATACTTGATGCTATCCATGGGAGTCATCACAGTATCCTTATCCCCATGAGTGGTATAAACAGTCATCTCTGTGGGCGTGGAGAAAGCGTCATCAATCTCGGCATCAGAATAGCCTGCACCCTTCATCTGAATATATCTGCCACTCTGTCGCTTTGCCCTCTGAAGGTCAGACTTTACCTGCGCGGCAGACAGAGAAGAAGCATAGGGAGCATTACGATTGGAGCGGAGTTCACGATTGAAAGCAGGCTGCAGTTCACCTGTAACATGCCCTACCAATGACTGTTCGGCATATTCCTGCATACGACTGTCGATGGTGGTATAAATCTTCAATCCATCCGAATAGACATTATAATGCTCTCCATCACGGTTGGTATTCTTATTACACCAGCCATAGAGAGGATCTGTTTCCCAAGCCAGAGAGTCCTCATAATAGTTTTGTCCCTGCCAGCTGGCATAATCACTTCGGACAGGTTTCTTTGCCATGAGCACCCGACGAAGCATTTCACGCAGATAAGCAGCACTACCCTCCTTGTGGTCTACCCTGCGGAAATTAAGAGTAAGAGGTTCGAGAGCCAACCTGTCTCCCTCTTCCTCAGACAAGAAGCCTGCCTTTACCATCTGCCCCAAGACCACATTTCTACGGTTCTGACATCTATCGGGGAATCGAACAGGATTGAAATAACTGGGATTCTTACACATTCCCACCAGAGTTGCACACTCTATCACATCCAGGTCCTTGGGTTCCTTACCGAAATAAGTCTTGGCTGCGGTCTTGATACCTACAGCATTATGTAGGAAATCGAAGTAATTGAGATACATGCTAATGATCTCATCCTTCGTATAGAAACGCTCAAGCTTGATGGCAATAACCCATTCAATGGGTTTCTGAAGCAGTCGCTCCTGCACACTCCCTGCCTTTTCGGAATAAAGTTGTTTGGCTAACTGCTGAGTGATGGTACTACCGCCTCCTGCACTCTTCTGACGGAGCAACCCCCGCTTGACTATGGCACGCAACAAAGCCCTGTAATCCACACCGCTATGATTATAGAAACGCACATCCTCGGTGGCTATTAATGCTTGCACGATGGCAGGCGGCAGATCATCATAGGCCACAAAAATCCGATTGGCTTTGCTGTAACTCCACGTCCCAAGCAGTTTTCCATCGGCGGAGAAAACCTGTGAAGCAAATTTATTAACAGGATTCTGCAACTGCTCAATATTGGGCATATAACCTACATACCCGTTGAAAATACCATAGAAGATACCTCCCAGGGCCGTAAGTCCAAGGAAAAACAATATCCACAGAGTAACGAAAAATTTCTTCCGCATAAGGTTTTACATAAAAATGAGATGAAAACACATCGTTTGGGCAAAGATACGAACTTTTTTCGACCTATATAAACGGGACAGGTAAATAATGAAATCTGACCTCACTTCCGGTTAGAAAACCTACATATCCAAAGAGTCCCTTCTGCAATAAAGGCAAAAGGGACTCCGATATCAAATCATGCCTTAGGAATGAGAGAATCTCTCACCTGAAGCATCATGAAGGACCTATCAAATGAACCACTTCACGTAGCAGAAATCCTGTCTGTGAGGAAGGTTCTCGTTCTTGGGATACATACGGTAACAAACCTTGAAGCTACCTGCATTATCCAAGCTGTGTGATGCAGCGAAGGTGAACTTGTTACCGTTGCGCTCTACCATACGGAAAGGATCTACATGATACACATGGTCCTGACCATCCTTATCGGTGGTGAGAGTAACCAATTCCAGACCCACTGCATCATCCAGGCCAGCCTCATCAACGACAATCTGAATATTGTACTTTCTGCCAGCCTCAACATTTCCGCTTATGAGCTCTTCACTCTTCTGGATACTGTCCACATGAATGTCATCCCATCGGGCTGCCACACTCTCCTTCCATTCAGCAATCTCGCGAGCAAGCTTGCAGTCATCTGCAGCAAGAGTCTCGAAGCGAGTATGCAAACGATTGTAGAACTTGTCGTAATAATCGTCAAGCTGACGCTTCATGGTGTAATGAGGAGCTATCTGGGCTATGCTGTTCTTGATAACCTTGATCCAGCCTGTGCTGATGCCTTCTGAGTTGCGTGCATAATAAAGAGGCATAATCTCGTTCTCAAGCAAGCCGTAGATAGTGGCTGCATCAAGCTGATCCTGATGCTCCTGATACTGATATGTACGCTTGTCGGTAAGTGCCCAGCCTGCACCCTGGCGATACCCCTCATACCACCATCCGTCAAGAACGGATAGGTTGACAACACCATTCATCAAAGCCTTCTCGCCAGATGTACCTGATGCCTCAAGAGGACGTGTGGGAGTATTCATCCAGATATCCACACCACTCACCAGACGGCGAGCCAGCTGCATGTCATAGTTTTCCAGGAAGATAATCTTGCCAAGGAACTCAGGACGCTGGCTTATCTCATAAATCTTCTTGATGAGGCCCTGACCTGCGCCATCAGCAGGATGAGCCTTACCTGTATAAAGGAACTGTACGGGGTAATCGGGATTGTTGACAATCTTGCTCAAGCGCTCCAAATCCGTGAAGAGCAGATGAGCACGCTTATAGGTAGCGAAACGACGTCCGAAACCGATGAGCAGAGCGTTGGGATTGATCTTATCCATCAAAGATACCACACGTGAAGGATCACCCTGGTTCTTAAGCCAACGGTCACGGAACTGCTTGCGGATATAATCGACCAACTTGGTCTTCAGAGCCATACGGGTTGCCCACAGCTCCTCGTCACTTACATTATAGATTCCTTCCCAGATGGTCTGATTGCTCTGGTCGTGGATGTGGTTCTTGTCAAGATGAGCAGCATAGAGTTTGCGCCACTCGTTGGCACACCATGTGGGGAAGTGCACACCATTGGTCACATAGCCCACGTGACTCTCCTCGGGATAATAACCCTTCCAGATACCAGCGAACATCTTCTTGCTCACTTCGCCATGCAGCCAGCTTACGCCATTGACCTCCTGAGAAGTGTTGCAGGCGAAGGTACTCATGCAGAAGCGCTCACCCTTATCATCTGGATTCATGCGACCCATGCCGATAAACTCATCCCAAGAGATGCCCAGCATCTGAGGATATCCGCTCATATACTTGCCAAACAGACCTTCATCGAAATAGTCGTGACCGGCAGGTACGGGTGTGTGTACAGTATAAAGTGAGGATGCACGAACCAACTCGAGAGCCTGAGTGAAGGACTTACCCTCGCGCACATAGTCTACCAGACGCTGTACGTTGCACAAGGCTGCATGTCCCTCATTGCAATGATACACATCCTTCTTGATTCCAAGCTTCTGCAACATCAGCACGCCACCGATACCGAGCAGAATCTCCTGCTTGAGACGATTCTCCCAATCACCTCCATAGAGAGCGTGAGTAATGGAGCGGTCGAACTGAGAATTGAGATCATTATCGGTGTCAAGCAGATAGAGTTTAATACGTCCTACATTCACGCGCCACACATAAGCATGTACATGATAATCCATATAGGGAACGTCAATAACCAAAGGCATGCCGTTCTCATCCATCTGCTGCTCGATGGGAAGCGACCCGAAGTTCTGAGCCTCATAGTTGGCCACCTGCTGACCATCCATACTGAGTGACTGGGTGAAGTATCCATAACGATACAGGAAACCTACTGCACACATGTCCACGTTTGAGTCGCTGGCTTCCTTCAGATAGTCACCTGCCAATACGCCCAAACCGCCCGAATAAATCTTCAGCACATGATTGAGTCCATACTCCATGCAGAAGTAGGCCACACTTGCGCGATTCTTGTTGGGCTTCTCGTCCATATAGGCACGGAACTCCTTGTACACCTCGTCCATCTTCTGGATGAGAGCCTGATCGTGAGAAAGCTTCTCCATCTTCTCAAAGCTCAGACGCTGGAGGAGAAGGATGGGATTGCCATCACACTCATCAAAGAGTTTGCTGTCAAGACTGCGGAACAGACTCTTGGCGCTGTGATTCCAGGCCCACCACATATTGCGGGCCAGCTCCTCCAGTTTCTTCAACTTCACAGGAATGTTACTCTTGGCCGTTACAGGCTTCCAACAGGGTTGGTTAGCATAACTTGCTCTAATCTTCATAATTCAGTATTAAAATTTATTCTGATTCGTTATTCTTACTACAACAATTTTATTATTCTTACCTCAGACATTTCTGCTGGCGGCTTTGCTCAAGGCAAACGTGTATGCCTGCTGATATTTCACAATGAAATGTTCCCATTGAGCTTTC
>JBJFDX010000381.1:0-4975 GCA_051890235.1 Bacteroidaceae bacterium
CCCATGAGGCATTTCCTCGACCACGAATCAAGAGAGGATACTCCTGAATGAGCGTTCCTCCGTCATATATCATACACATATTGGAGGGCATGTCCGTCACCTTATCCTGAGGATCTGTCCCGGCATAGGTGTGTATACTCAAGGTAGGCAGATTGGTTACTTGATAAAAATGTGTATCATCACCCACTCCCTCATAACCATAAAACTCCACCTCGGCTATATTGCATCGGGAATCGTTAGGACCCACGTAGCGAACATATCGGAAACCGCGTGACACATTCACGTCCATATAGTTGCTCACTTTGTCGGCTCCCGCATCAGGAATAAGATACAAAGGAAGAGCGTCTGAGAAGTCTGCATTATTGGCACCCTCAAACAAGCCCAGCTGTACTCTGCCAGGCTGTCCTGTACGAGGAGTCCATCCCACACCGGTAATCACATGTGGCGTACCCAAGTCGAGTCCCACCCAGGTATTCGAGCGATCCAGCGAAGCAAAATACGTATTGTAATCACCATCAAAAGCACAAGCCCACGTATTGACCGTCTCCGATGAAGTTCCCGTCGAATAATCCACATTGGGCGAGCCCATGGGCGTGCCTATCAATTTACCATCCCTGGCATTTGCTTGCATCACGCCCACACTCAGAAAGGCAAGAGCGCACACCGACCTCCAAATCTTTTCTCTATATTTCATAATGTATTTCATTTCGTTTCAGTCAGACTATATTTATTTGCAAATTTACGATTTTTCATCCACGTGGCATTTCCTTTTTCCATAAATGTTCGCGCGTGTATGCATTTTAACATAAAAACGACACATCACCAGTCGGGAATTAACGTACCTTTGCATGGAAATAACAAAACAAAACTAAGGAAATGGCAAAATTCAACATCCCGGTACTTTTGCTTACCGGTTATCTGGGTAGCGGAAAGACTACTCTACTCAACAGAATCCTTTCCAACAAGCGAGGAATACGTTTCGCTGTGATAGTCAACGATATCGGAGAAGTAAACATCGATGCAAGCCTGATTCAGAAGGGAGGTATCGTTGACCAGCAGGATGACAGTCTGGTGGCCCTGCAGAACGGATGCATTTGCTGCACTCTGAAAATGGATCTCGTGCAACAGATAAGGGACATCATCGAGATGCAACGGTTTGACTATCTGGTCATTGAAGCAAGTGGAATTTGCGAACCCGCGCCTATCGCCCAGACCATCTGTTCCATGCAGGCTATGGCCGAACCTGTCACACGATTTGGCATACCCGAGTTGGATTGTATCGTGACCGTGGTGGATGCCTTGCGCATGAAGGATGAGTTCCAGAGCGGAGAAGGATTGATGAACAAGTCTATAGGCGAGGAAGACATCGAGAATCTGGTCATACAGCAGATAGAATTCTGCAACATCATCCTGCTCAACAAGGCGAGCGAGGTGGAACCACGCGAACTGGAACGCATACGACAGATTATCAGAGCTCTGCAACCCAAAGCAGAAATCATAGAGTGCGACTATGGAAACGTGGATTTGGACCGACTTTTGCATACAGGCTCCTTCGATTTCAACAGAGTGGCAACCTCTGCCGCATGGATAGACGAAATAGAGAATCATCACGGAGATGAGGAGGACGAAGAGGAGCACAAGCATCATCATAAGGAGCATGAACACGAGCACCATCATGAGGAGCACAAGCACCACCATCATCACCACGAAGAAGAACACGAGCACGACCATCACCACCACCATCACGATGAGGGAGAAGCCGAGGAATACGGAATCGGTTCCTTTGTATACTATCGTCGAAAAGCCTTTGATCTGGGACGCTTTGACCATTTTGTAGCCCGTCTATGGCCCAAGAATATCATTCGCGCCAAAGGTATCTGCTATTTCAAGGGCGAGGAAGATACGTGTTATCTGTTTGAACAGGCAGGCAAGCAGGTAGGTTTGCAGAATGCAGGTCAATGGTATGCCACCATGCCGAAGCCTGAGTTGGAGGCCATGTTGGCTAAGGACGCAGGGCTGCGACACGACTGGGACGAGCACTATGGTGACCGCATGCAGAAGCTGGTATTCATCGGGCAAAAACTCGACAAAGAGACCATCAGCACCATCCTGGACGAATGCCTGGTGGATGAGTAACCACAAATCTTCTGCCCACATCTAACAAGGGGCGTACTTCCATACTTATCAAGAAGTGCGCCCCTGCAGTAACCATTATCGTACCTCAGCGTGCACGAGTGAGTGTGATATGATGGATGCCCGAGGACAGATGGATGCTATCTGGCTTTCCCTGCACGGTAAAACCATGCGGAATGGTAAGTGTAGCATAGGAGTTAGCAGGAATACGCACGGTGTAATCCACACGTCGGCCTCGGGTGGTCCATGAGGACTCTATCTGTCCATAAGGCGAGGTATGACGTGCACAGAACCGCTCGAGTGATGGCGGGAAATAGGGTGAGAGACAGATATGATGGAAGCCAGGAGCATGTTCATCGGGGTAGATGCCTGCCAGTCCCTTGTAAAACCATGCACCTATCTCACCAAACATCATGTGATTGTCTGAGATGTCGCGCTCGGCATCCAGCCGCCAGTTCTCCAGCAAGGTGGTGCTTCCGTTCTTCACCCACCAGCCCCATGAAGGGTAGGTATCCTGCACAGCCACTCGATAAGCCGTCTCTGGGTAACCATGCTGACTGAGGGCACAGAGCAGGGCTTTACAGCCCAGCACACCCACATCCAAGTGGTAGTCGGCCGCCTGAACGCGTTCATTGAGACGGCTTGCCACCAATGCCTCACACTCTTGAGGCACCACACCCCAGTAGAGTGGCACGCTCTGCTCAGTCTGCGTCCCACTGGCATAGACGCCCGTTTGACGGTTAAGGTACTTGTCATTGATAGCCTGACGAATGTCGGTGGCCAACTGGGTATAGCGCACTGCATCGTCATGATATCCCAGCAGCCGTGCCGCGCTGGCCAATATGCGAGCATCAGTATAGAAATACACGCTCGAGGTGAGTTCCTTGTTGCTACCCATGGTCACAGGCACCCAATCGCCTCGGCCCCAGTCGGCCAAGTGATCAGGAAAACGATGATCAACATAATCCACGTAGCGGCGAATATTATCGTAGCAGTCGGCAAGGGGGCGCGTGTCACCATAGAACAGGTACAGCGTCCAGGGTATGATGGCGATGGTACTGGTCCAGTCAAGCCCATTGTCGGTGCCGTAACCCCATCCGCCAGTAGGTATGATGTCGGGGAGCACACCATTGGGCTGCTGCTCATCGCGGTGATCCTGCATCCATTTTTCATACACCGTGATGCCGTCATAGTTATAGAGTCCAGCCTCGATGGCCAGATGCCCATCGCCTGTCCAGCCATTCTTCTCACGTTGTGGGCAGTCGGTGGGTAGCCCCATGAGGTTTGACAGATACGACATACGGCTGGCGTGCATAAGCCCCTCGATGATAGGCTGTGAAGCACTTATGCTTCCCACCTGAGGTACATCACTGTGCAGGAAACAGGCCGTAAGATTGTCCTCGGTAAGTTCCATGGATTGTTCGCACTCCACCTGTGCATAGCGGAAGCCTTTGTAATTAAATTGCGTGCGATAGTCATCGGTTTCACCGCTCAGTGTCACCACATCGGTTTGGAAGGGGTCACGTTGTCTGTCACCCCGATAATACACATCAATGTTTGACTGGTCAATGGCTCCATCCTTACCCAAACGCTCGGCATGACGTATGTGCAACACATTGCCACGCTCACCGCGCACTCGCAGATGGGTCACACCTGCCATGTTCTGTCCGAAATCATAAAGCCAAACTTTATCCGAGATGCGCGTAAGCCTTACCGCCTTACGCTCCCAGTCAATGCGTATGGGACGTGCTTGCTGAGCACTGACATGTGGGGCCGGACAGGCACGCAGATGGATGCCCTGCCACCTGCTATCATCATAGTCTGGCTCGTCCCAGCCCTTTACCGTGCGCGTAAAGTCGCGATGCTCACCTGTGTAGATGTTGTTCTGCACCACCTCACCCGTACCACTGCGCCATGAGTAATCGGTACCGATGACCTGCTCGGTACCATCGACATAGGTGAGTACGAGATCAAGGCAGAAGGCAGGACGAGCTCGCCAGGGAGCATGCTCGAAGTTCCAGACCCCGATGGACTGGTGATTGTACCACCCATTACCCAGCACCACTCCCAGGGCGTTTCCGCCTGACCGAAGCATTGCTGTGACATCGTGCGTTACATATAGGATTCTGCGGTCAAATCGCGTATACAGTGGATCCAGCATATGATTGCCCACGCGCTGTCCGTTGATACTAAGTTCGTACAGACCCGCAGCAGCCAGATACACGCGTGCCTGACGTACGGGCTTATCCACGCTGAAGGCTCGGCGGAAATAAGGAGCAGGCAAGGCGTCCTGGTCTCGCCCATCACTTATCCAACTGCCAAACCACTGCGCACGGCTACCCAACCCGGTCTCGAAGGTAAGCACACCACTATCGCCCGTGCGCCCTCCATAGTCAGTTACTACTCGCCAATAATATCGGGTGCGAGGTTGCAGGGGTTCACCATCATAGACCACCAGCACGCGATCGTTATCGCCATACTGGTCGGTTGTCAACCGTCCGCTCATCCGTGCAGCCGACAACGAGTCGGTGGCCACCACCAAGTGCCATGACTGCTGGCGAGGTGCCAAACAAGTGCTGTCCGGCATCCAGGTAAAGCGAGGGTGGCAGGCATCCAAGCCCAAGGGAGCATCCAAGTGTTCGGTACGCCCCTTGAGCCGGTAATCGGCTGCAGCACTGTTTTGCACGAGGGAGGCAAGAGCAGCCACGAGAAGAAGAATATTCCTTTTCATCATGATTTATGTAACATATTAACGTTACTTTTGATTTCTTTTCCTAAAACGAATTTATGCTTTACTTTTCTTGAGAGAAGTCGATGCGAAGAGTCTTACCCTGGGGATGGA
>JBJFDX010000382.1:0-4973 GCA_051890235.1 Bacteroidaceae bacterium
TCCGTTCATCCACACATTATTGTACCGTTGTGAGAGACCTCTTACCATCACGAATTTATCATCGATGATACTCACGCCTGGTATACGTCTGATAATTTCTCCTGCATCCTTGTCCTGAGTGCGCTTGATATGCTGTTCGGACACTCCTGTCATCATCACATGTGCATCCTGTTGTTCGCGCATAGTGGCAGCCTCTGTATTATGAATTGCCTCACCAGTGATAACCACATTGCCCAAGGAGGCATCATCTGCCTCAAGGCTTATATTGAGAGTTACTTTGTCTGTACCAACGGTCACCTCCCCAGTCCATGACTTATAGCCTACATAACGCACTGTTAGGTTATATTTCCCCGACGGCAACTCAAGGGAGTATGCACCATCCATATTGGTAGATGTACCTTTTCCTTCTGCATATATTACGGATGCTCCTATCAAAGGTTCTCCATCAGCAGAATCGGTCACGACCCCCTCTATCACTCCTGCCATGGTACTCAGAGAACAAAGCAAGAGTAAAACATACAAAGACAATCTTCTTTTTACCATAAAAATATCTTTCCTCATACTTCTGTTTCTACATGGGAACAATTGTTCTCAGTTAACGGCACAAAAGTAGAGTAAAGTTATCTCAAAGGGATTTCATGGAGATGAGAATAATATGAAACTTATACCAAGAGATGTTGGTATAGATTTCTGGTATGAACGTTATATCCTACACGAACAGGAGGTAAACGCCTATGACGAGCATTTACCTCCTGTTTGATTAAGAACTTTACGCAAACTTTACTTCATCAGTACCTTGCGGCTTTCTCCATTCTCAGTACGAATGATATTCACTCCTCTCTGAAGTGATTCCTGACGCCTGCCATCCGATGAATAAATAGCGGATGGAGTACCTGTGCCTGATTGCTGTACCGAACCTACCGACTGGGCAAAGTCCACACGGGCCTGGCGCAGAGCCTTGGTGGCCTCAACAAGGGAAGCTATATCCTCTGCCGTCACCGTTCCATTATCGATAAGCTGTTGCACCTGGTCAGCCTGAGCATAAAGGGCATCCACAGCCTTGGAGATGTCTTCACTCTGCACATAGTCACAGGTGGAGAACGGACTGTTCTCGTATATCTGAAGTTCAGAAAGCGAATAGCGGGGAGCACCATTGCTGAGCTGCATACCCTTGGTGCGCATCACCTGGAAGCGGATATGCTGATAGGGACGCCTCATCTGCACATTGGCCGAATAGGTCTTGTTGACTGCACCAGAGAAGTCAAACAACTCTGTTATATAATCCCAGTTCTCCGCATCCTGGCTGGCATACACGATGACATCCTCCCAACGGTCATTCTGCCCGTTATCGCCATCTGTACTCTTGTTGTATTGCACGCAAAAAGCTGAGATGGGCGACTTAAGTGCCACCTGGATGTAATGGGGCTGATTGGGAGGCAGCGAACCGGAGCAGAGGCTGCGTATATAGGTGCTTGTATTGCGGTCGTACACACTGGTGATGGATGTGGAACTCTCGATGCCATCGGTAGTCAGTTGGGAAGCTGCTGTCAGCAGTTTGGTGCGTGAAGACTGCCACAGGAATGTGCTGTCGGCTGCACTCCGTGCATCTATCACGGCCGCACGTGCATCATCGCTCTCAGAGGTTGACCAACTGACATCAGCAAAATGAGGGTTGTGATCCGACATGATGAAGCCATCAGGGGTGTTACGATTTCCCAGTTCGGCATAAGAGCATACCACAGGACCATAAGCGAAGATAAAGTCAATCTGGTTGTCGGGCGTACTGCTGAAGCCGTTCTCTCCGTTCTGTACCTTCTTGCGTGCCACGTTCCACATATCCTTTGTCTTGAGTTTGTAATTGGTCAGATAGGGATACACGTTGGAACTTCGGGTCATATTGAAATCAGCAGTAAGGAACTGTGGCAGGTCCTTACCATATTGCTCAGCCAGTTCGGCCATCTTCTCCTTGACAACCTTGGCCTGTGAGATACGCACCGTCTCCTGTCCGTGGTCGAGATGAGTGTTGGTGTAGATGAAGCGTGCTCCTGTAACCTTGTCGGTGAAGAGCGCCCATGTGGCTATACGATAACAGATGGCATCGGGAGTCTTCGAAGGTACATCGGGTGTACTCGTTGGCCAGTAGTTGCCACTCTTCTCCAACAGGAAGCGGCTGGTCTTGTACAATATGGGAGTGTACTCGCCCTTCTCGGCACCATCCTCTCGGGCACATCCCACCATGGCATAGCCAGGTATTCCTGCAAGGATACTGATCAGTTCGGCCTTCACTCCCTCCTGAATACCGAGCAGGTCGGGAGAGATGCTATCCACATAGTTGTGTATAGCCTTGACACGATTGGCCCAGGTATTCTGACCATTTCCCTCGCTTACCTGGATATTTCCGTAAGGGATGTTGTAAGTCATGATACGCAACTTCTCCGTGGCAGCCTCGGCCTGCAGGGATGCTGCAAGCACACATGCAAGGATGAGGGAGAATTTCATGAACATCTTCTTCATAAGCATTTCTGTATTTCCTCCTATATATATTATATATAATGTATAAGGACACTTTTCTGAAAAAGTAAGGATTGGGAGTTCCGGACTACTGCCCGGTACTCCCAACCGCTTACGTCTCACATAATCCTGATTACTTAACCATTACCTTTCGGCTTGCAGATGTGCCACGGAGGATATACATTCCCTTAGGCAGACCCTGCAGAGCACTTGCGGCAGGAACAGATGCACGCACTTGACGACCCTGCACGTCATATACGCTCACGATGAGACCCATCTGGGCAATCACAGCCTCAACAGCATCTCCCTCCTGGTTAGAGAAGGTTCCGTCGGCATTCTTGATGACCACACCATGTGAAGCATCAAAGACGGGATGCAGGTCGGTGCCCAACTTCTGATACCATACAGGAGCTTCTGCCTTCTCTCCGTTGAGCGCCCATGTAATCTTACCGCTGGCAAAATCCTCGGCAGTTACTCTGAGAGCCTGTGAGCCATCACCATCAGTGCTGAAGCAGTTGGTAAGAATAACATTGCTCGAGTAACGGCAGAAGAGTTTGCTCTGAGAGTCATATCCCTCTATCTCTGCTGTGGACCAGCAGTTGACAAGGTTACCTCCTGATGCACCAAGCCAACCACATATCTGAGCGGCGTTCTTGCCATTACCTGCCTTGATACTGCCTGCGCTGTAACAGTCATTGAAGTTTGCAAGACTACCATTGTTGGCATTACCCAGGATACCGGCAGCTGCCTGATATACAGCCTCCACACTACCCTCGTTACCCAAACGGATCAGAGTGACAGCACCAGAATTGTTGCTTCGGCCTATCATGCCCACACGGTCGTAACCCTTCAGCGAGCATGTGGCATCCAGGACAATATCCTTGATTACAGCAGGAGCGATAATCGTACCAAAGAGACCCACACCCACAGAACTCTCACGGTTGATGGTCAGGTTGCTGATACGATGACCCTGGCCGTCAAATACACCCTTATAGGATACCTTGTCGGCTTCGGTTGCCGAACTGTTGTTCGTTTCCACATTATAGCCGATGGGCTGGAAAGTCTCTATGCCTGTCATATCCAGGTCAGCAGTCAGTTTGGCATTGATATCGTTCATGCCTCCGTTGACCATGGCAGAGAAGATAAGCAAATCCTTGGGAGTACCCAACATGTAATATCCATCCTCCACGGCAGGAAGGACAGGCAGATTGTATCTGTTGTTTGCCAGAGCAAGAGCCTCCTCGGCACTCAGAGTACCATAGGTGTAATGACCCCACATCTGGTCAGAGAGTCCGCTGATATAGTCAACCTCCTCGGAATCCTCAGTAAAGATACCCTGGTTGATGAACGAACTGGCCATGGTGCTCAAATCCTCGGCAGCCTTTGCCATGGTCACATAAGCTGTACGGCACTCATAGATTTGCTGGAAGAGTTCTGAGAGACGATCGATGACCTGAAGCATGGCATCACCATCGGCAGCAGCCTCGCCGGCAGCAATAGCAGATGTCAACTCATCCTTGAGAGCCTTTGAATAGTTGGGGTACTGCATGAAATCGGCACCGTCACTGAACTCAAACACTTCGATGGTGCGAGCACGACCCAGATAGTTCTGAAGGGCAAGAGCCAATTGCTCCTGACTCTCGGCAGCTGTTCCCAGATAGATAAGATGGAAGTTACCGAATCCCATCCAGTCGCGATCCATACCAGTTCCCTGGTTTCTTACACCTACCACCAAGGAGTCACCCTCCTCAATCTGAACAGCCACATAG
This sequence comes from Bacteroidaceae bacterium, assembly GCA_051890235.1. Classification (GTDB taxonomy): domain Bacteria; phylum Bacteroidota; class Bacteroidia; order Bacteroidales; family Bacteroidaceae; genus Physcousia. The sequence continues at coordinate 4,281 of JBJFDX010000382.1, forward strand.
TTGGCATAACGGTTGGCATTGAATGCATAGGCGCAACCTGTGGGACCCTGAGGAATATACACATCACCATCCTCGGTGACAATCTTATAGTCAGCACCTGCAGCAGAGAGGTTGCAGTTGACAAGGTCAATGGCATCCTCCACCTTGATGGCATCCTCCACCTCGGTCATGGCAAAGTTGACATTCTTACCCAGCACCACCTGTCCTGCATGGAGCTTGCTGTAGCCATCGGCTCCGGGACGGAAGGTTGCATTGGACTGCAGCATGTACACACCAGGCTTGAGGCCCTTCAAGGTCTGAGTCATAGAGAATCTGCAGTTCCAGAATTCACCGGCCGTCATGACTCCCTCTACAGTCTTGAAGATAGGATAAGCGGTGTTGGTGGTCTGGATATCCCAACCCTCGCGACCAGCATCCAGACTGGCGTTGACCATCAGATCGGTGATATCTGCTCCAGGCTGATAATCGGCAGCGATGGCAGCAGACAGAAGGCTCTTCACAAACTCAGTCTCTGCAATGATGGCAGCATCATTGAGCTTGTGAGTGCTCATGATGTGGCGGTATGAACCATTGAGGAAGTCCTCATTGGGTTCCTGCTCGGTGGTGAGATAAGCTTCCAGATGTGCTGCTTCCTCACACTCGAATTCATTGCTGTTGATGTACTCGGTGGCATACTCGGCCTGTGCCTCATAA
>JBJFDX010000383.1:0-4953 GCA_051890235.1 Bacteroidaceae bacterium
TGCATACACGAAGGCTGCTTGCCAGGTTACGTTATTTGAATAAATGGCCAGGAAGGTAGGGCAGATGTCGCTTATCTGTCCGTTCTCCAATTGCGTGTCTTCAATATCCTTGAGCCATTTGTAATAGAGTGAGGCATTGTCAAAAAGTAAGTTTTCTCCATAGCATCCCGTTACTCGGTCGCCAGTCCAGCCAAGTCGTTCGTCACGTTGAGGACAGTCCACGGGCATTCCCTGATAGTTTCCTCTGATTCCCCAAAAGGCATTCCTATACAACTGGTTGAGCAGTTCATTGTCACAGGAGAATGTTCCCTGCTGCTCCATCTGGTTGTATTGCACGTGTCCCTCAATATCCTCAATCTTGGGCATGTCTGTAGCTCCGCAAATCTCCACATATCGGAACCCCTGATACACCAGTTCGGGCTGGTAAGTGAATGTGCCGTCCTGTGCTGGGATATAGGTGTTGGTACATCTTGCACTACGCAGGTTGTCGGTATAGATGACATTCCCCTTCTCAGGGGCAAGCCTCTCGGCATGTCGGATAATCACAGGCTGACCGGCTTTCCCGTTCAGTTTTACCCGTAACTGTCCCACCATGTTTTGTCCCATATCGACAATATATCGGCCATCTTCTGTCTTACGTATGCTCTTGGCCAGTAGGATTTCCTGAGTTCTTCTGCCTGGTGAGGGTTGTGGCTGAAGCATTCCTCTTGGATTATCCATACGTGCAGCCTGTTGCCATGAGCTGTCATCAAATCCAGGCATATTCCATCCTTGCTGCTCATGTCTGGCATCATAGAGTTCTCCCGAATATAGGTTGTTTGCGCGTATGGGGCCGTTGCTGGTGGCTTTCCATTGTTCAGATGTGGGTATCACAAGTGTATCCCGGTCGGTCTCAATCACCAGTTGTGCTTTCAGTCGAGGCAATCCGTATGAGGTATGTTCTTTCCTAAGTCCCAGCATATACCCATTTCCCAGTACCGTTGCAATGGCATTCCTGCCTCTGCGAACCAGAGGTGTGACATCATAGGTGTTGTAATACACGGTCTTGGTGTATTCCGAGGGCAGCGTACCCAGGATGTCATCGCATACGTTCTTTCCGTTGATATACGTGGTGCTTACTCCCATACCGCTCAGATAGAGTACGGCTCTTGTGATCTTTCCTCTTACCAGAAACTCCTGTCGCAGGTATCTTGCAGGCAAATCCTTGCATCCTCCTTCTTCCGTAATGATATCTGCAGTCTTGCCCAGTCCAATCCATTCTGCTTGCCAGTCAGCGAAATTGATGCCTGTGATAAATTTCTCTATGGGACTTTTGATGCATTCTCCGTTATTGAGCCATACGGTCACCTGCCAGTAGATATCCTTTTGTGTAGGCAGTTTGCGTCCCTGATAGGGCACTTGTATGTTTTCTGGACTCTCTACTTGTTCCGAATCCCACAGTCTGTCATTGCTTTCCTGATAGATACCTTGACGGCTGGTGGCTACGCATATTCTGTAGGCAGTCTGTGCCACATCCTGTTTCTTGCTCTCTATCTGCCAACTGAACTGGGCCGTGCGCATGATACCTGTGGCTTCGGTCATACGGTTGACGCGGAGGTTCTTTAGTTTTGAAGCATCGAGACTCATGCTTGATGTCAGCATCAAAGCAAGTATTAAGAGGAGTTTTCTTGTCATGTTGTGATGTTGCTGAAACATTTCGTGAATAAGTCTGCATGGCGTATGCATCCTCATCCATGGATTATTATGGAGGTTTGACGTCCTGCAAAATTAATAAATTATATTGAATATCTGGTGTTCCCGTCCTATAACCTGCCACTTTGTGCAATCATATTACGTAACTTGCTGCAGAATTCACGTGCCGAGGAGAGTTGTTCCAGGGTGAGATGCATGCGATAACGCCAGTAATGGTGAGGATTGGCAGGAATATTGATTCGTTCTGCCATCGGATTGGGATGCCGTAGGATTTCGCTTGTGGATAACCAGTCCTGCAGGCTGAGGATACAGAGCATGGAGGGAGAAGCCAGATGGCGCTCTACCACTTCATTGCATAACCATCCTGGCATATCGGCAGGCGCCTCTCCTCCATGGTGGAGAACATGCCGGTAATAGAGCTGTGCACGCTCAGGTTCTTCGTGCCACCATTCTCTCAGGGTGGGCATGTCATGGGTGAAAATGGTGGCAACGCTCCTGTAGGGGTTCTCCTCCAGATTGGCAAAGAGTTGGCCATATATCTTGGGCATTGTTTGTATTTCCAGAGTGAGAATACGCAAGCGTTCGAGTACAGGTTGCACACATTGTGGAACCATGCCCAGATCTTCGGCACATACCAGCATGTGTGTGGCTTGCACCAGTTCGGGTAATACACGCATGGCGTGCTCTTCCCAGAATTGATTGTGGCGCTCGTAGAAGTAATGATGATGAATGCGGCGGTATGCTTCCTGCTCCTGAGGTGGCAGGGCGCGGAACACAAATTCATTGTCTGCACCTATGCGGGGATGATATTCCTGCGGATGTTCTTCGTCGGGGATAAACAGCACTTGGCTGGTGAGCCTGAAGAGTCCCTGTCTGAGGCGTGTGTGAGTCTCGTTGTCATCCTCAGGGATATTTTTCAGAATCTGCTTCTGTGTGGCATATTCCTTACGTAGGTGATAGTATCCGTTGGCAGTTTTGTCCACGCAGTTTTGTCTGACCCATGCAGCCTGGTCGGCAAAGATGCTGTCAATGACAATGTCGGTGATGTAGGGCATCGTCATGAACTCTTGTCTAAAGGGCAGACCAAAACTCTCTATCTCCTCCTGAGACATGCCCAGGGCAGGGGAGAAGTGTCCCAGAAGACCATCTACGCTGTTCAAAGGAATTTGCCAGATGCGGAAGAACCCCAGCACGTGATCTATTCGGAAGGCATCGAAATAGTGAGACATCTTTGCCAGACGCCTATGCCACCATTGGTAGCCATCCTTCGACATGGTATTCCAGTCATAGGTGGGGAAGCCCCAGTTTTGTCCTGTGGTACTGAAGGCATCGGGTGGTGCACCTGCTTGGCCGTTCATATGAAAGAGTTGTGGGGATACCCAAGCCTCCACGCTGCAGCGGCTGATACCGATTGGAATATCGCCCTTGAGCCATACACCAAGGTCATGAGCACGAGATGCTGCTTGCTTCAATTGCTTGTCGAGGATGTATTGTATAAATGCATAGTAACCAGTCTCTTTTGCTCTTCTCTCCACCATTGAGCGAACTTCTCCAGGCTCATATATAGCATGCTCTGGCCATTGACGGAAGTCGCATGTGCCATACTGGTCACGCAACAGACAGAAGGCAGTGTAGGGGAGCAGCCAATCTTCATTCTCGGCATAGTATCTGCGGTAATCATCGGAGGCCATGGTGGTTGCTCCTTCTTGTGTGTAGAGCATCTGCAGATAGTCATGCTTGAGTCGATTGACGGCTTCATAGTCAACCTGAGGCAGTGCATTCAGTTCAGCAGCCCTTGCTTCGAACCGGCTCATGGCAGCCTTTGATGTGAGCCGGGGCAGTTGTCGGAGGTCGGCATACATAGGATGCAGGGCGTAGATGCTGATAGCGCTGTAAGGATAGCAATCGCTCCAAGTGTGCGTCTGCGTGGTATCATACACGGGGAGCAACTGTATGGCGTGCATTCCCGCCGTAGCAGCAAAGCTTGCCATGTGTGCCAGATCACCAAAGTCTCCCACCCCCTGGCTACCTTCGCTTCGTAGTGAGAAAACGGGAATGACCACACCAGCCACACGCCAGTGACATTCGGGCAGATGCAGGTTCTGGTCACATACCACCAGTACGGTCTGTGGAGCAAGCGTGGTGTGAGGACTTTGTCTGTTGGGTCCCTGTTCCCATTCCAATACGCTTCCTGTCAGTTCGTCCAGCACCACATATTTATATTCAAAGGGAATTTGCAGGCCGTCGGCATTGAGTGAGAGTACCCATTCATTGGCCCCACATCCCTGCATGCGCATGGCCTGGCTTACATTCCAGTTGCCCAATGCAGCTTGACTGCCTACCAGAGCAAGTACCTGTCCTGAACCTAATTGTGGAGCCAGCACACGGAAGACGATGGTGCGTCCATAATAAACAAACGATGAGGAACGTGGCTTGAATGGGGATACGCTGCGTGTGTAAGCAGAACTGTATAAGTGGCTGAGAGCTGGGATATCCCGCCAATAGTCGGGGAAGAGGTAACTCATGTTGTCATTGGCCGGAAAGTTGCGTGGCACGGAATCCCATTCACGTCTTATCACATTACCATCCTTGACCACCACGTATCGGTATTGGAATTGTTTCATGTCTCTTGCGGGCATGGTGAAATGTCCCGTCCAAAGTTCTCCATCCTCGGTGCTGAGAGGGAGTACAGACATGCTACGACCTCTGCCTGTGCGCTCGGATTCTATCTCTACAGCGATGTTCTCTCCCCAATGGGTACGATATTCTATGCTAAATGTAAGTTTCATTCGTTGGCTTTGTTCTTATCTTCTTTGCAAATTTAGCAGAAAAGCAGGTAAAAACAAAAACTTTTGTTAAAACATTCAGCCTTTTCTTGGTGGGATAACCGATTCTGCGTATCTTTGTCATAGAAACATGAGTGACAGACATACCGCACTGGTTCGATCGGGATACTCATCAATAATTTACATGAAACCGAGAAACGTTTCATTTGCCAATGGCGGGCCACGCCCCGAAAGGGGTTCCGCGAGGACGGTGGATTACAAAGGCGATGAACACTCAAAACCTATTCATTCGGAGTTTCATCACATCACCAGTGCGGTTCCCATAGAATAGGGCAGGCGTGCAAATGCATTCCTGCCCTACTTTTGGCTCAGTAGATATTTAGTGGGGAATTATAGATTGTCTCCCTCATAAGAAACAATAGTATTTACTTTTCGTAGGAGATATACTTCATTGGCAATAGAAGATATACTTCTC
>JBJFDX010000384.1:0-4908 GCA_051890235.1 Bacteroidaceae bacterium
GGCATGAGCGGACAGGCCGTGAGTGCTTTGCCCCTGGAGACCTGTGAGACGATGAACGGTAATTGGGGATACAGCGTTCAGGACCAGAACTACAAGAGCGTAGACCAGCTCGTTCGTCTGCTTGTGGGTGCTGCAGGCAAAGGTGCCAACCTGCTGCTCAATATCGGTCCCATGCCCAATGGTGAACTTCCCTCTCTCTCTTTGGACCGTTTGCAGGGAATGGGTAAATGGCTTGAGCAGAATGGTGAGACCATCTATGGTACCGTGGCAGGTGATGTTCCCACTCATCCCTGGGGAGTCACCACTCGCAAGGGTGACCGCTTGTTCGTTCACATCCTCTCTCTCACGGACAACAGCCTCTTCCTTCCTGTCAAGGCAAAGGTGCGCAAGGCCATAGACTTCCAGACGAAGAAACCATTGCGTTTCAGTCAGACGGAGGATGGTGTACTTGTTCATCTGGGTCAGGTGCCACTGAGTGTCGACCATATAGTAGAGCTTCAGACCAAGTAACCTGGGGCAGAACGTCGGTATGCTTCTCCTTCCTTTTTGGTGAGGGTGAAGGGCCATTTAGTAATATATATTTACATATAAAGAAAAGAATATCTTTTCTGGTATATCATTGGAACTGCGGAAGTCAGCCCTACTTGTGGGTGTCGTCCCAGGCTTTGACGATTATGCCGTCAAAACCCCTTAAAAGTACCTTTTTCCTGCAAACGTTTGCAAGTGCGGTTGCAAACGTTTGCGAGTGCGGTTGCAAACGTTTGCGGGAAGGGTTGCAAACGTTTGCGTCCAGAATGGGCATAATTGGCAGGAATTCCTATGAACTGAATCCATACGCAGACCTCCTATGGAGGCAGGTCTGTATGCCTGTCCGTGTGTGTTGGTGTGGGGATTTAAATATCTTGACATATTCTGTCCTCTGGCGTACTGCCCTCCAGACAGGACCTGGAAAGAGGATGGTAACGGAACCAGGGGCGATGCCCCTGGCTACTCAAAGTAGTGCCCTCCAGGCACCGAAGCGCCTTTGGGGTATTTGTGTTATATGATAGCCCTCCTTTGGCTTACAGAACCGATATGCCACACATAGCGCTCCGGTGCCTGGAGGGCACTACTTTGAGTAACCAGCGTACACCGACCACAGGGAGGTGTGCCTGGTCAACATCGACCATCCTCATCACCTCCTGCCTGGAGGGCAGTACGTTAGAGGACAGGTCCTATAATTCCCCTGCTAAATTTCCACAGAGCCAATTTTATGAGGAAAAGGGAGAATATGTCCTATCTAAAGATACCCGGGAAAGAAAAAGGTCTTTGTGACTTGATGACCTATTTGGGTGAATTTTTGCCTAAACAGTTTACAAAATGAAAATAAAGCTGTACATTTGCCTTGTTTTTGAAAGCAAAACTGAATAAACGGAAACAAGAGATGAGTAAACTGATGAAGCCGGATGGCTATCAATCCCAGCTGGATTTGAAGCAGACTGAACTGGCAATCAAGCATATCAAGGATTTCTTTCTTAGTGGACTGAGCACTGAACTTCGTTTGCGTCGAGTTACGGCTCCGCTCTTTGTGTTGCGTGGCTTGGGCCTGAACGACGACCTTAATGGCGTGGAGCGCCCCGTCAGTTTTCCTGTCAAGGACATGAACGAGGCTGTTGCCGAGGTGGTGCACAGTCTGGCAAAATGGAAGCGTGTGACCTTGGCCGACTATCATATTGATCCCGGTTTTGGTATCGTTACCGATATGAATGCCATTCGCCCTGATGAGGAACTTGATAACATCCACAGTCTGTATGTTGACCAATGGGACTGGGAGCGCGTCATCAAGCCCGAGGAGCGCACTGTGGCTTTCCTCAAGCGCATTGTTCGTAAGATATACAGCACCATCCTTCGCACGGAGTTCTTTATCTGTGAGACCTATCCTCAGCTGAAGCATTTCCTGCCCGAGGATATTCATTTCATCCATAGCGAAGAACTCCTGCGCATGTATCCCGACAAGACCCCCAAGGAGCGCGAGGACCTTATCTGTCGTCAGTACGGAGCCGTATTCGTGATGGGTATCGGAGGCAAACTCTCGGATGGTAAGGAACATGACCTGCGTGCTCCCGACTATGATGACTGGAGTACGCCCAACGAGGATGGCTTCCTGGGACTGAATGGTGACCTGCTCGTATGGTATCCCACTCTGGGTCGCAGTATAGAACTCAGCAGTATGGGCATACGTGTGGACCAGCAGGCACTTGAGCGTCAGCTGACTCTGCAAGGCAAGGAGGACAGGCGCAGTCTGTATTTCCACCGTCGTCTGCTTGAGGGGTCCCTGCCCCTTTCCATAGGTGGAGGTATAGGACAGAGTCGCCTGTGCATGATATTGCTTCATAAGGCACACATCGGTGAGACCCAGTCCAGCATCTGGCCTGATGCCATGCGCCAGGAATGCCGTGAGGCAGGCATGACGCTCATCTGATTCATGCCCGTGGTCACACATGCCCTACCACAGCAGGGCGGATAAGGAGCAAGAGAAGGTGCGTCATGGTGGCGCACCTGTTTATTCATAATTATTTAATCAATGTACAACAAAAAGATTCAGAAGCCAGAAGTCATCACCTGGAGGCAATTTGCCAACCATGGTTACAGTGCTTTTGCCAGCCTGCATCGTCAGGTGAGAATCGGAGTGCTCAGCGTGGCCACTTTAGCTGTGGCTGCCAAGGCAGAGGCTCAGGTGAGTTCAGCACCAGCCGTAGAAGCCGGAGAGGAGCGCACCGAGGAGGCAAAATCCATGGATGAGGTGACCGTGAGCGGTACCCTGGCTCCGCTGACTCAATTGCAGTCGGCACGTATCGTGAGTGTACTCCAGCGCCAGGACATCGAGCAGGCGGGGGTGCAGAGTATCAACGATTTGTTTAAGCTGGTCACAGGCGTGGATGTCCGTCAGCGTGGTGGCTATGGTATTCAGACGGACATTTCTATTGATGGTGGCATCTTTGATCAGATTACGATCCTTCTTAACGGTGTCAACATCAGCAATCCCCACACAGGACATCTTGCTGCAGACTTCCCCGTGAGCGTGAGTGACATAGAGCGCATTGAGGTGCTCGAGGGAGCAGCCAGTCGCATCTATGGCGGTCAGAGCTTTGGCGGAGCCATCAATATCGTCACGCGCAGGGAAGAGGAGACCACCCTGGAGGCAGGTGCTCAGGGAGGTAGTTTCGGTACGTTTGACGCTGATGCACGTGTGGGTATGTGTTTAGGCAAAACCTCCCACAGGCTGAGTGGTGGTGGAGGTCGCAGTGACGGAGGTACGCTCAACAGCGACTGGCACAAAGGACAACTCTATTATCAGGGTGATTTCAACAACAGGCATCTGACCCTCGACTGGCAGTTCGGCTTCTCGAAGAAGTCCTACGGTGCAAACACCTTCTACAGCGCCGCCTATCCTGATCAGTATGAGCGTAACGAGCGTTACCTCATCTCCGTGAAGGGTGAGACGAAAGGGAAGTTCCATTTCACTCCTCAGGTTTACTGGAACCGCACCTATGATAATTTCGAACTGGTTCGCGGTTCGTCCTTTGGTGAGAACTTTCATCAGGCTGATGTGTATGGCATCAAGGCCGGTGGTTACTTCAACTGGTGGGGTGGCAAGACCGCTTTAGGAGCAGAGATTCGTCAGGAAGGCATACTCAGCACCAATCTTGGTCACGACCTTACTCCAGAGCAATACGTTGACGCACGTCATGGAGGAGATGCTCAGTACACCCGCCAGGACGATAGAACCAGTATCTCCTATAATCTGGAGCATAACATTCTGCTTCAGCGATGGACCATCTCGGCAGGCGTGATGGCCAACATGACCACCAGCGTGGACCACAGACATCGGTTCTATCCCGGTGTGGATATCGCCTACAGGCCAGCCTCAGGCTGGAAACTGTATGCCTCTTACAACAAGGGATTCCGCCTGCCTTCCTTCACCGAACTCTATTACAAGAGTGCCACCCATGACGGCAACCAAGGCTTGAAGCCCGAGCATAACCGCTCCGTTCAGTTGGGCGTGCAGTATGCCACTCCTGGATTCCAGGGCACCTTGCGCGGGTTCTACCATCGTGGCAACCAGATGATAGATTGGGTCATGTATTCAGCCGATGATACCTACCACAGTGCCGCTTTTGACTTGGACAACATGGGAGTGCAGGCTGAGGGACGGCTCAGCTTCCCCGACCTGTTCAGAAGGAACACCTGGTTGCGCACCTTGAGCGTAGGTTACACTTACATCCATCAGAAGCGTCATGATGATGTGCAGATTTACAAGAGCAACTATGCCATGGAGTATCTGCGGCATAAGTTGGTGGCCAGTCTTCATCATCGTATCTGGGACCGCCTCTCAGCCACGTGGAGTGTTCGCTGGCAGGACCGCATGGGCAGTTACATCAAATATAGCGGCACTTATGTCGACCCCAATACAGGTTTCCTGCGTGGAGAGAGCACGGGCCAGCTCGTCTCTTACAGTCCCTATGCCACCCTCGACCTCAAGCTTCAATGGACAGCCGACATTTATCAGGTGTTCGTACAGGGAACCAACATCACCAATCACAAGTATTATGACTTGGGCAACGTGCAGCAGCCCGGCATCTGGGTAATGGCAGGAGCGCGTGTGAAGTTCTGACATTCTTGGCTTTTATAGCTGTTGATATTCAAGGACAGGTTTCCTCTATGGGGTCTGTCCTTGTTGCATATCAGCCATACATTAACACAGAATAAGGGTTCAGTCGATATTTGGTGGGGGCAACGATGCCAGAGGACTGGTTCTATAATTCCCCACTGAATATCTACAGAGCCGTTTCTTTTAAAACACGGATTGGGAAGGATTGGACAGATTTCGTTGCGTGGTGAGGTCCGGTCCTGCGGCGTACTGCCCTC
>JBJFDX010000385.1:0-4891 GCA_051890235.1 Bacteroidaceae bacterium
CTCATTGAGAACATCTATTGTGACGTAGAACTGAACATCACCAAAGGATATGATACTGGCGGTGGTGGCATCATGGCGTTTGCAGAAGGTAATTACAAGATGAGAAACGTGGTGTTTGCCGGCAAAATGATTGGTGACAACATCACAGAGCATTGCGGTGGATTTGTTGGATGGAGCGCAGGTGCAGGTGATATTGCCAACTGCCTCTTTGTAGGTGAAGTGACAGGAATTGTCTTCAATAGCCTCAACAGTTTCAACATCGTGAGCCGCGGAGCCAACGCTTCATGGAACAACGTGTACTTCATCCCAGTGGGTACACCCTTTGCCACTCCCAACGTAATCGAAGTGAGTGCCGAGGAAGTTGCCTCTGGAGCTCTGGCCTTTGCACTCAATGAGAACGAGCAAGGGGGAACCAACTTCTATCAGACCATAGGTACCGACGCTGCACCTGTTCCCTTTGCAGGTGGACACAGCCCTGTGTATTGTATTGCTGATGAATGGCTCTGTGACGGCAGTCCTCTTGGCAATAAGACATTCACCAATGAGCCTCAGGAAAAGAGCCAGCCTGCACATGACATGGAAGAAGGATTCTGTAATATCTGCGGATCATGGGACGAGACATACATGTCACCTGCAGCTGATGGCTGGTATGAGGTTGAGAATGGTTACCAACTGGCTTGGTGGGCTTCTCTGACCAAGAAGGATCAGTTTGCCAACATGCGTCTGACAGCAGACATTGAGATGGACGAGATTGCCAACAGCCATTACGTGGCACCCGGCACCAAAGCCCAGCCCTTCTGCGGACATATTGACGGACAGCACCATTGCATCAGCGGACTCAACCTGATAGATGACACCAACCCTCTGGGACTTGTATCTGTAATGAACAGTATGCCAGAAAAGCCACAAGACGAAGAGGCTGCACGAACAGCAGAACCAGCGTATATCAAGAACCTTCGTCTGGATGAGACCTGCACCATCACAGGCAAGACACACGTAGCAGGCTTCATCGGACAGTTACGCGAATGGGCCGGTAACGTACTGCTGGAAAACGTGGGTATGGAAGGAACTGTCAACGGATTGGAAGAAGGCTACAACTGTGGCGGTCTGGTCGGTTGCGCACCCGGACAACTTACTGCATGCAGTATCACCATCCGCAACAGTTATGTAACAGGAAGCGTACATGGTTTGCTCGAAGACGGCCTTCTGGCTGGATGGCTGGGCTACCATTCTTTGGTAGAAAACTGTTATGCCATCGGTGAGTGCGATGCTCCACGCGGCGAGGACAGCTACCTCACAGCACCTGTATCAAACGTTACTCTCAAGAACGTATATTCCTTGAATGGCACACAGGGCAAGCCTGTCACTCAAGAGGAAGTGAACAATGGTACGCTCTGCACCAACCTTGTTGGTAACGACTATATCAACCTGGGATGGTATCAGACAGTGGGCGAAGATGACTATCCAGTAAACGATCCCACTCATGCTATCGTGGTAAGAGCAGGCGAGGAACATATCGGGTTTACCTCAGATGCAGAAGTACAAGACGTTGTGAGCAGCATACAGACAACTGAGTATGAATACCTTGACGAAGTCATGGCAGAACAGCGGCTGATAGACGAGTGTCGCGCTCTTGCACAAGCACTCTCCAGTATCAGCACTATCTCCGACTTCAAACCAGCGTACACCGCTATGCTGCAGATGCGTGACACCGTAATCATCAGCAGCAAGGTCTATGACGCATACGTAGCAAAATGCCAGGAGATATCTACCTATCTGGATGAGCACAACGACTTCATTGGCCCCGACCGTAATGCATTGGAGGAATATCTCAAGAGCAACGCAGCACCCGGCGAGGACTGGCCGCTCGGAGGATATGTATACATCACCGAGAATCATCTGGCCGCCGATTCCCTTGTATATAAGGAAATGGATCGCGTGCAGGAGATGCTCAACATAGCCATCGCTGGTGGATACCAGCCCGGCATGGATGTGACCAGTCTGCTCACCAACCCCGACCTGAGTGATGGAACCAACGGATGGGAAGGAACAGCCGTCAGCACATGGTCTCAACAAGTACAAGAGAACACATGGTATGTGGGCGAGAACTACAGCGCTGATTCTGTAAACTTCTCACAGACCTTGACAGGCATAAAGCCTGGCTATTACCTGCTCACCATGAATGCAGCGAGCAAGGCAGATGGCAATCGATATTCCTATGACCATCACGTCCTGTTGTATGCTAACAACAACACCGCAGTGATTCCAGTAGTACTGGAGGATATGCAGCCAAAGGAAACGGCTATTGATGGCGTAAACTGTGCAATAACAGGAACCTATACCGATCACATCATCTATGATGATGGATTCAGCATCAGCAAGACAGAGGAGAATGATACCTTGGGCTTCATTCCACCAGGGCTGGCCACTATGGCATACGCCATGAACGGAGGTCGCTACAAGGTGAGCGTACTCACCAAGGTAGGCGATGACGGCACGCTGACCATTGGTCTGCGTCGCAACGCATCCAACGGACTCTCCTTCCAACTGCTGTTCGGCAATGCCCAACTCACCTACTGCGGTACTGAGGCTGATGCTCCTGCTGCCACAGCAACAGAGACCGTATTGAATGAGCAGATGGCTCGTGCCAATACTATCCTCTCTCTTTACAACCCCAATGATGAAAACCAGAAGCCTGCACGTAACTTCCCACAAGTGCTGAAAGAGCAACTTCAGGCTAATGTAAATGCAGCAAAAGAAGCAACCGGCTTTGCCGCACAGAACGAAGCTCTGACACAATTGAGCAGCACTCTGGAGCAGATTATCGAAGGTAAGGAAGCTTACTATGCCATGTACAAGAAAGCTTTGACAGTGGAGAACATTGCCATGCTCATCTCTGCATCCTTTGACGAAAAGGAAAACATTGAAGTATATGAGGCCATTGACGCCATCTTCCTGGCATACGCAGAGGGTTCTTACACCACCGAAGAAGCCCGCAAGGCCGAGGCTCTCAACGTGGAGACCATCCTCAACATGCTTCCCAAGCAGGACGAGAATGGTGTTTATCAGATTGAGAATCCTCGTCAGATGCTGTCCTTCGCATCTTATGCTAATGACGACAACACCCTATCGGCTGCTGTCAACAGCGACCTTGACATGACCGGATTGGGCTGGACACCTATAGGAACAAGCGGTCGTCCCTTCAGAGGTATATTTGACGGACGTGGTCATCGCTTCAGTAATCTGCAGATAAGCTCAACCGAAAACTACACCGGTTTCTTCGGATACGTGGGCGACGGTGCCATCATTCGTAACTTTATACTTGACAACACCTGCACCATCGATGGCGCATCGTACGTTGGTGTTATCGGAGGTAACAGCGCCGCCGGTACCATGGTAGTTGAAAGTGTAGGTATGGAAGGTAACGTGAGCGGTTCCGGAGCCAACGTGGCCGGACTCTATGGAGTGAACATGGGTAGCAGTGGCAACATCTACATCACCAACTGTTATGTAACAGGTACCGTGACTGGCGGACGCGAGAGTGCCGCACTTTGCGGATGGGGCGGTGGAAGCAAGGGTACATTCACCAACTGCTGGACCAACAGCGATGTAAGTGGATTCTACTTTGCCGATGGTAAGGACTATATCATACGCAACACCAGCACTGTCATGAAGCATGTATTCTCTGTCAATGGTGCTCAGGGAACCATCATCACACCAGAGCAACTGGCCAGCGGAGCTGTGTGCTACATCCTTAACGAAGGTAACACCACCGATCCTAAGTGGTTCCAGACTTTGGGCACAGACCCTTGGCCCGTACTTGATCCCACACACGGAGTGGTAGGCATGACCGCCGACAGTACCTTCACCAATCAGGCTTCGGATTGGCTGACCGCACCCGAACTGATGTTGGATATTGCCTACAACGAGGACGGAACAGCCTATGATGCATCACCTATGAAGATGCAGGTGCAGACCATAGGTGAACCCACTGCATACTACAATGAGGAGTTGAAGCGCAATGTGGCACGTTTTGACAACGAATGGGGTGCAGGTCCTGCCAACTATTACAAGGTGGACTTCGAACAGAACATGCTCTTCCGCAGTGGTCTGGAGAACAGCCATAGCCTGGAGATGGTGCTCATGGCCGACTATGTAGATGGCACTACCCCCACCACAGTTGCCAAGCCCTTCTCTGCCATGCAGACTGGTGGTACAGGTTTTGAGACAGCTATTGTAGACGAGACACCTCAGTTCCGCTTCAACGCCAATGCGTCTCCTGTATATATCAGTTCTTGGGCACGCTGTGACAGTAAGGTAGCCATCGAGAATGGTGTCTTCTACCACGTGGTAGGTGTATGGAACAAAGAGACTTCTGAGGCAAGCATCTACATCAACGGCGAACAGCTTGCTACCGTAGAGCTTCCTGGATACGTGGTATTCCCCACCGTTGGAAGCAACTGGTTTGGAATCGGTGGCGATCCCTCTGGTGCTACAAAGGCCAGCAACGCATGGCGTGGTGATATTGCCATCACTCGTGTATACAGCACAGCACTCACTCCTGAGCGTGTAGCTGCCCTCTACAAAGACAGTGGCACAGGCATCACAGGCACAGAGGCTGAAAGCAATGTGACGTCTACTGGTATCTACACCATCAATGGTATCCGTGTGCAGAAGACTGATAAGGGTCTCTACATCATCAATGGAAAGAAAGTACTGGTGAAGTAAGACTGAGCACACAAACACAATATCATAGACAGGGGCGAGTCTCAAAGGAGGCTCGCCCTTGTTAAGTTTATATACATTATAATATATAATACGCGCGCACGCGAGACATACACTTCATGGCATTTACACCAATCCCATCTTTCGGTTACAATGGCACCCCATT
>JBJFDX010000386.1:0-4853 GCA_051890235.1 Bacteroidaceae bacterium
TCAACGTGCTTTTCTTCATGGGCCGTTATGTAGCTGCCCTATATGGCATAAACTTGGATGATGTGCTGGGACTGCATTTCTTGCTTGCTTCGCATTTCCACTTCTATCAGGTGTTTACCTATATGTTTATGCACGCGAGCTGGTCTCACATCTTCTTCAACATGTTTGCCGTGTGGATGTTTGGATGTGCGATAGAGAACAGTATGGGATCTCGTCGTTATCTGCTTTTCTATCTCACTTGCGGTCTGGGCGCAGCCCTCACTCAGGAGGTGACCCAATATGTGCAGTATGTCAGCACAGGATTGAATGCTTATGATCAGGTGCGTATGGCTGGCAGTATTGTGGACATGGGTGAGTATCTCAATCAGTGGACCACGGTGGGAGCTTCGGGATGCGTTTACGGCATTCTGCTGGCTTTTGGTATGACTTTCCCCGACAACAGAATCTTCATTTTTCCCCTGCCTGTGCCCATCAAGGCCAAGTACTTTGTGGCAGGATATGCTGTCATTGAACTTCTGCTGGGATTGAGTGCTTCCAATGATGGCGTGGCACACTTTGCCCATTTGGGCGGTATGCTTTTTGGCCTCCTGCTGTTACTCTATTGGAGAAACGGAGGTGGCAGAGGTCGTCGCCGTGATTATTGGTATGATAATGACCACTATGATCGTGGTTCGCAGGGAGGCATGAGTCAATGGTTCTCATCGCTCAAGAATAGACTGACACAACCCAAGATGAAGGTGCACAAGGGTGGCAAGTTTGCTCAAGACATGGAATACCGAGAGAATGAGCGTAAGAGAGAGGAAGAGATGGACCGCATCCTTGACAAGATACGCAAGAATGGTTATGGTGCTTTGAGTGAGGAAGAGAAGCGTCGTCTCTTTGATATCAGTACCCGACAGAAGTAATCTTCATATACATTATATATATATAATAAGTTTCCACGCAGATGACTAAAGCGCCACAGAGAACTCTGGAACGCATGCTGAGAGGAGTATTGGTGGGAGCCAATCTGGCCACCATTCTGCTTCTATGGTTGAGTGCGCTCAGTACCTATCTGCCACCAGATCTCTTCCCCCGTTTGTCTTTGGCAGGACTGGCCTTTCCTGTGTTCCTGTTGGCTGATGCCGTGTTCCTTTTTGTGTGGCTCATTTTTCGCGCCCGTATGATATGGATGCCTTTATTGGGAATGCTTGCTGTAGGCAGTTTTGTACTTGATTATTGTCCGATAAATGGGGGAGGACAGGTGATCGACAGCAGTCTGTGTGTTCTCTCTTATAATGCGGGAGGCGTAAAGGGGAAAGAGGGGCGTGACTCTTTTTGGACATATCTGGATCAGATGAAACCAGACATCATCTGTCTGCAAGAGATTAGCCCCTCGTGGTTTAGCACAGATGAAGCCAAAGCAGATATGGAAAGGATAGGGTACAAATGCATGGGTATAAAGGGGACTTATGTGCTGAGCCGATTACCCATGTGTGAGGCTGATATCCATTTTGAGTATGAGACGAAAGGTAATGGCAGTTATGCCTGCTGGGTTATCAGTGGACAGGATAGCATATTGGTCATCAGTAATCATCTGGAGAGTAATCGATTGTCGAGTGAGGATAAGGATGAATATCGGCAAATCATACATAATCCCAATCGCAACAAAGTGGAAAATGAGGGCCGTGCCCTTGCAGGCAAACTGGCACAGGCTGCTCGTCTGCGTGGTCCGCAGGCAGATAGTCTGTGCGCTGTAGTAGATCGTCATGCAGATACACCTATACTGGTGTGTGGTGATTTCAATGACACTCCTATCTCTTACACTTACCAGCGTTTATCACGATGCCTCACTTCGGCCTTCAGACAAAGTGGAAGCGGAATGGGGTTCTCGTTCAATCAGGATGAGTTTTTCGTGCATATCGATCATATTTTCTTTTCCAGCCAGTTTGAGAGCACACACACATTCATTGATAGGGCTGTTTGCCTCTCTGACCACTATCCAATAGTCACATATTTGCATCTGAAGAGTCAATAACGCAGACTTTTTAACAGAAATTCGCGAGAGGGTGCAGTAAGTCACGAAAAAATACGTACCTTTGCGCAATATCGCGTGTTATGTAGTGATGCGACAAGATAAAAAACAATAAATATAACTGAAAATGCAAAACAAAGGATTCGTTAAGGTTTTCGCGCTTCTGCTCGCCCTTGTGTGCATCTTCTACCTGAGTTTCTCAGTGGTGACCAACCATTATGAGAGCAAGGCAGAGACAATTGCACAGACAGAGGGAGAGGAGGCTGCCAATCGTTATCTGGACTCAGTACTCAATCACAAGGTGTACTGCAACGTGTGGACTCTCAAAGAGTGCCGCGAGATGGGTATTGGTTTGGGCTTGGATCTCAAGGGTGGCATGAATGTCATCCTGGAGGTGAGCGTGCCTGATGTTATCAAGGCTCTTGCTGACCACAAGGAGGAGAGCGATGAAAACTTCCGCCGTGCCGTAGAGCAGGCAACAACAGAGGCTGCCAACAGCCAGAGTGATTTCATTACCTTGTTTGTGAAGAATTACCAGACCCTGGCACCAGGGAAGCCTCTGGCAGAAATCTTTGCTACACAGCAGTTGCGTGATAAGGTGACCACCAAGAGTGATGACAAGGAGGTGGAGCGCGTACTGCGTGCAGAGGTAAAAAGTGCTATCGACAACTCTTACAATGTGCTTCGTACACGTATCGACCGCTTCGGCGTGGTACAGCCCAATATTCAGGCTCTTGAGGGCCAGGAAGGTCGTATCATGGTAGAGATGCCTGGTGTGAAGGAGCCTGAGCGTGTACGTAAGCTTCTGCAGGGTAGTGCTAACCTGGAATTCTGGGAGACTTATAATTCCAATGAGGTTGTGCCTTTCCTGAGCACTCTCGACAGAAAGTTGGCTTCCGTGGAGGATAATAGCAAGGCTGAGGCTGATACCACACAAGTGGCACAGGAGAATGCTGTGGCTGATACTGCAAAGGCTGCTAAGGGTGACCTGGCAGCTGTGGTTGGCGGTGACAGCGAAGAGAAGGCCGACAAGGCTCTCTCTACTGCTGAGATAGAGAAACTTCGCAAGCAACACCCCCTCTTGAGCCGTCTGCAGTTGGTGCAGGGTGCTTACGGATGTGTGGTAGGTTATGCTGCCAAGCGTGATATGGATGCCATCAGCGAGTTGCTCGAGACTCCCGAGGCAAAGGAAGTCCTGCCTGCGGACTTGCGTCTGAAATGGGGTGTGAAGGGCATAGGCGAGGGCGCAAGTGCTGATGTATATGAGCTCTATGCTATTAAGGTGACCGAGCGCAATGGTCGTGCTCCCCTCGAGGGTGATGTGGTGACCGATGCCAGCGACACTTTCGATGAGCATGGACGTCCCTCTGTAAGCATGAAGATGAATGTTGATGGCGCTCGTCGCTGGGCTGCCCTTACCAAGGCAAACCTGCATCGTTGTGTAGCCATTGTGCTTGACGACAATGTATACAGTGCTCCCACCGTTCAGAGTGAGATTACAGGCGGCAACTCATCCATCACAGGTTCATTCACAGCAGAGGAGACTCGTGACTTGGCCAATGTGCTTAAGAGTGGTAAGATGCCTGCTCCTGCCAAGATTGTGAGCGAGGAGATCGTTGGTCCCTCTTTGGGTGCTGAGTCTATCCAGCAGGGTATCTGGAGTTGTGTGATTGCCTTCGTGATACTGATGCTTTACATGGTGACCATGTATGGTACGATTCCTGGTATGGTTGCTAATGCGGCCCTTATCTTGAACCTGTTCTTCACCGTGGGTGTCCTGACCAGTTTCCAGGCAGCTCTCACCATGAGTGGTATTGCAGGTATGGTACTCACCCTGGGTATGGCTGTTGATGCCAACGTGCTCATCTATGAGCGTACCAAGGAGGAGTTGCGTGCTGGCAAGAAGGTACGTGAAGCTTTGGAGGCTGGTTATCAGAATGCCTTCAGTGCCATCTTTGACTCCAACTTAACCAGCCTTATTACTGCTGTGATTCTTTATAACTTTGGTACTGGACCAATCCGTGGTTTTGCCACCACTCTCTTCATCGGTATCTGTGTGAGCTTCTTCACAGCCGTATTCCTCACTCGTGTGCTCTACACCGAGATGATGAGTCGTGACAAGTGGCTGGGCTTGACCTTCCAGACTCCTATGGGTAAGAAGATTTCCTTCCAGAATCCCTCTTTCAAGATTATGAGTGCATACCGCAAGAGCTTCACCATCTTTGGTGTGCTGGCTGTATTGAGCCTCGGATTCATGTTTACCAGAGGATTCAGCAAGAGTATCGATTTCACAGGTGGTCGCAACTTTGTGGTACTCTTCGAGCAGGAGGTAGCACCCGAGACAGTGCGTGAGTTGCTTGCAGAGGCCTTCCCCGAGAGCAATACCAGCGCTATCGCTCTGGGTACCGATGGCAAGACCATCCGTATCTCTACCAACTATCGTATCAACGAGGACGGCATAGAGGTAGATAGCGAGATTGAGAGCAAGCTCTTTGATGTTCTTAAGGGCGGTAAGCTTTTGGCCGACAATCTCACTCTGGAGAATTTCATCAACCGCGATGAGCGTGCTGGTGGCTCTATCATCAGTAGCCAGAAGGTAGGTCCTTCTGTGGCAGAGGATATCACCAATGGTGCCATTATCAGTGTGATTCTGGCTTTGGCTGCCATCTTCGTGTATATCTTGGTACGTTTCCGCGATTGGGCTTTCTCAGTAGGTTCTATCGTAGCATTGATTATCGATACCCTGCTTATTCTGGGAGTGTACTCCATATGCTGGGGTTGGATGCCTTTCTCTCTTGAGATTGACCAGACCTTCATCGGTGCCGTGCTGACTGCTATC
>JBJFDX010000387.1:0-4828 GCA_051890235.1 Bacteroidaceae bacterium
CATCGGTTCGAATCCGATTGTCCCTACTTCCCCAGTTAATCGATGCGAGCATTCCCACAAAGAATGTTCGCATCTTCTCTTTTCAGGGGGCAAACAGCATACACGTTTGACCCAAACAGAATGGCCGACAAAGGCAAACAGAACTGCCGTTTAAGGCAAACAGCGGAGCACATGCCTCTGCATAATTGCCATATAGGCCAAGAATCTTGCGTAACTATGTCATTCTTTGGCAAAAAGGCTTGGTGGAAGACACAAAAAGAAGTACCTTTGCAGCCGAGTTAATTCACATTATTAATCCTTTAATTTATCTGTATCTGTATGACAGATTACAAAAACACTGCCCCCATTGCAGACTTCGACTGGGAAGCTTTTGAGAATGGTGGCAACACAACTTCAGACAGCCGCGAGGCACAAGAACAAGCCTACACTGGCTCTCTGAACAAGGTAAGTGACCACGATGTGGTTGATGGCACCGTAATCGCAATGAACAAGCGCGAAGTAGTGGTGAACATCGGCTTCAAGAGCGATGGTATCATACCTGCAAGCGAATTCCGCTACAACCCCGACCTGAAGGTGGGTGACACCGTTGAGGTGTACATTGAAAACCAAGAGGACAAGAAGGGTCAGCTCATCCTTTCTCACAAGAAAGCACGTGCAAGCCGCTCTTGGGATCGTGTCAACCAGGCTCTGGAGAGCGAGGAAATCATCAAGGGCTTCGTGAAGTGCCGCACCAAGGGCGGTATGATCGTAGACGTATTCGGTATCGAGGCATTCCTGCCCGGCTCACAGATTGACGTGAAGCCCATCCGCGACTACGACATCTTCGTTGGCAAGACCATGGAGTTCAAGGTTATCAAGATCAACCAGGAGTACAAGAACGTTGTTGTGAGCCACAAGGCACTCATCGAGGCCGAGCTGGAGCAGCAGAAGAAGGAGATCATCAGCAAGCTCGAAAAGGGTCAGGTACTCGAGGGCATGGTGAAGAACATCACTTCTTACGGCGTGTTTGTTGACCTTGGCGGTGTTGACGGTCTGATTCACATCACCGACCTGAGCTGGGGCCGCGTAAGCGATCCTAAGGAAGTGGTTGAGCTGGATCAGAAGATTAACGTCGTTATCCTCGACTTCGACAACGAGAAGAAGCGTATTGCTCTGGGTCTCAAGCAGCTCACTCCTCACCCATGGGATGCTCTGGATGCAGACCTGAAGGTGGGTGACCACGTAAAGGGCAAGGTGGTTGTGATGGCCGACTATGGTGCATTCATCGAGATTGCTCCCGGTGTGGAAGGTCTTATCCACGTAAGCGAGATGTCTTGGAGCCAGCACCTGCGCAGCGCTCAGGACTTCATGAAGGTGGGCGACGAGGTAGAGGCTGTGATTCTCACTCTCGACCGCGAGGAGCGCAAGATGTCTCTCGGCATCAAGCAACTCAAGGAAGATCCTTGGGAGAACATCGAGCAGAAGTACCCTGTGGGCAGCAAGCATACCGCTAAGGTACGCAACTTCACCAACTTCGGTGTATTCGCAGAGATTGAAGAGGGCGTTGACGGCCTGATTCACATCAGCGACCTGAGTTGGACCAAGAAGGTTAAGCACCCCAGCGAGTTCACGCAGATTGGCGCTACCATCGAAGTAGTTGTTCTGGAGATTGACAAGCAGAACCGTCGTCTCTCTCTCGGCCACAAGCAGCTGGAGGAGAATCCCTGGGATGTGTTCGAAACTGTATTCAAGCAGGACTCCATCCACGAAGGTACCATCGTAGAGATGATGGACAAGGGCGCTGTTATCCAGCTGGAGTATGGCGTGGAAGGCTTTGCCACTCCCAAGCACCTCGTTAAGGAAGATGGCAGCCAGGCACAGCAGGGCGAGAAACTTCCCTTCAAGGTGATTGAGTTCAACAAGGAGAGCAAGCGCATCATCCTCAGCCACAGCCGCACCTTCGAGGACGCACAGCGTGCCGAGGCTCGTGAGGCAAAGAAGGCTAAGCGTCAGAGCAACAGTCGCAAGGAAGAAGCACCTGCAATCCAGAACCAGGCAGCAAGCACCACTCTGGGTGACCTGAGTGCATTGGCTGACCTGAAGGCTAAGATGCAGGCTGACAAGTAAGCCGAGACAAAAATCTCCTATCAGGAGAACAGGCTATAACGGAACGGGGACGGACATCAAGTCCATCCCCGTTCTTCATTTCAAAATGAAACAGATTCTACTGAGCCCGCGACACATCAAGATGGAAACATTCAGAGTAAACATCCTGGGATGCGGTTCGGCCAAACCTACCCTGCGGCACATGCCCACAGCACAGATTGTGGATTTCCGCTCAAAATACTTCATGATAGACTGCGGAGAAGGGACACAGGTGCAGATGCAACGCATGGGACTTACCATGGCACGAATCGGACATATCTTCATCACCCACAACCATGGCGACCACGTCTTTGGCTTGCCTGGCCTCATCAGCACCATGGCACTTCTGGGCAGAACAGCCGACCTGCACATCCATGGTCCGCAAGAAATCCGAGGTTTCTTGGATAACATCCTCTCCACCTATTGCGAAGGAATAGACTTCAGCGTAGAGTTTCACGTTGTGGACCCGACAAAGCATCAACTCATCCACGATGAGCGCAACCTGAGCGTGTGGAGTCTTCCCCTGAGACATCGCATTCCCTGCTGCGGCTATCTGTTCAAGGAGAAACCCAGACTGCCACACATCCGGCGCGAGATGATTGACGCCTTCAACATTCCAATCTCACAGATTAACAACATCAAGGCAGGAGCCGACTGGCAGACACCCGACGGCACCTTCCTGCCCAACGAACGTCTCACCACGCCTGCCGCACCACCAAGGTCCTATGCTTATTGCTCCGATACCTGTTACCAGCCACAGCTCTCTCCCCTCATCCACAAGGTAGACCTGCTCTATCATGAAGCCACCTATCCCGAAGAACTCTTGGCGCGTGCCCAACAGACATACCACAGTACGTCTCAGCAGGCTGCCAGGGTGGCCAGAGACGCAGAGGCAGGCAAACTTATCATCGGACATTTCAGCGCACGCATTCAGGATGAAGAGGCTTTGCTCAATGAAGCCAAAGCCATCTTCCCCCACACGGTTCTCGCCAAAGAAGGACTTACGCTGGATGTCTGAGCATAATATCAGAAAAGAATCTGCTTGCTATAATCTGTTCCTGTCCACACCTTCTGGTTCATCAGGTGATACACAGGGGTAAACTTCGTGTTGCGTCCCTTGAGCAACCACTCCTGCTCACCCATACGTTCCCATTCAGGATGCTGCGGCAAAGAGATATCTGCAGCCTCTTCGGTTCCTAAAAGGAGGGGCCCCACAAAGACACGGCGCCACTGGGCATCCATATTGGACACATTGAGGGTCTTCTCCACACGTACAGGCATATCAAAGTGGAGCAGGACAACATCACCTGAGCGGAATCTGCGGTTCAGAACCAGGAAACCATCCTGCAGAACTGCCTTCACCTCCTCACCATTGAGACTCAGTCTGGCATTTGATATCCACGAAGGTGCAGCCAGATGCAACGACACCTTACCTGCTACAGCCTCCTTCACCGTGAGTTCCACACGTCCCTCAAAGGGGTAAGAGGTGCGAACATTCAGATTGAAGACACCCTTGGATACAGGCAAAGAGAACTGACCGCTCCGGAAGAAAGGCATCCACACCTCACGACCGGCAGAGAAACAAGTATAATGCACGGCCGAGGAGAGACCTTCGCCACCACGCATGGTACAGCACCAATGTGCTTCGGGAACAGACACCTTGAGCCTCTTCAGGGCCGTAGCCTTACCCGGGCAGTTATCACAACCGAATCCTCCATTGGAACGTTGTGTATGACAGATGGCATTATAATAGATCTGTTCGGCAAACTCCATATACTCTGGCTTCTGAGTTTGCTGCCATAGTTGAACAGCCAGCATATACGAATCCACTATCGCGCAAGGCTCTGTCCAGGTGTCGAACCGCTCAAACCAGTTGTAGTTCTCCATATTCTCTGTCATACCGTTCTGCACATAGATGAGGAAGCGTTTCTCTGCTTCATCTACCCACCGGCGCTCGCCAGTAAGTTCGGCATAGCGCAACAGTCCGCGGCAAGCAGTCAGCGTGGCATGCGTCTGGGCCTTGATACCTGTTAGATCCACCTGCAGGAAACGATTGAGGAGTATCTCGATAGGTTTCTTCAAATCCTCATCACCCAGTACGGCATAGGCCTGGATAAGGCCCTCCATACCAATAAACACACAGCCCACATCGGTAGAGAGCATCCATCCATCCTTCGAAGCAACAATATTTCCCGACTCTGCACCTTGCCCTTGCACGCGGTCCTCAGGATTGATGGGATAACAGGCAAACTGTTCGGTGAGCGGTAGGAAGAGGTTGCGGGCAATACTGCTAATCACCTGTCGCACTCCTTCATCCTTCTTCCAAAGATAATACTCACAGAGGGCACGCAGCATCCATCCATTGCCCGACAACTGTTGTTCGTGAGCCACAGAATGAATGGTTCCCATATATCCCTTATCATTCAGATGTGAAGGTACCCGCCGTATGATTTCCTCCAGATAACGGGGCGTACGATGTGATGCCTGAGCATCCAGAGTCAGGGCCAATATGGTACGTCCTTCCGTATCACCCGGCCAGTCACCCGACTGTTCTTCAGTAAGGAATACATTCTGAGGCCAGTATTTCTCTTCCTCCAAACGCTTCATATTCTGTTCTATACGGGAGGATAGAGCACCATCCAGAGTCACCTGGCTATAGGGCACAGGTTGTGGAAGGTCTTTCTTACGTGCTTCAGCAGAGGGA
>JBJFDX010000388.1:0-4808 GCA_051890235.1 Bacteroidaceae bacterium
ATATGGCTGATAAGCCCATTCCTTTGGATGAAGTGGAGCCTGTGGAGAGTATCGTTAAGCATTTTGTAACGGGTGCCATGTCGTTTGGAGCCATCAGTATTGAGGCACACGAGGCTCTTGCCTTGGCTATGAACAAGCTGGGCACACGCAGTAATACAGGTGAAGGAGGTGAAGATAATACTCGTTATCATAGCACGCATGATGGAATTTCGCTGAGCAGCAAGACCAAACAGATAGCAAGCGGACGTTTTGGTGTTACAGCCGAATATCTGGTGAACGCGGAGGAGATTCAGATCAAGGTTGCACAAGGAGCTAAGCCAGGAGAAGGCGGTCAGCTGCCAGGCTTCAAGGTCAACGAAATTATTGCACGCACGAGAAACAGCATTCCTGGTATCAGTCTGATTTCTCCCCCACCCCATCATGACATTTACAGCATTGAGGACCTGGCTCAACTGATATTTGACTTAAAGAATGTCAACCCTACAGCTGCAGTAAGCGTTAAACTGGTGGCTGAAAGTGGCGTGGGCACGATAGCTGCAGGTGTAGCTAAAGCTAATGCCGACCTGATTGTCATCAGCGGTTCGGAGGGTGGCACAGGAGCTTCTCCTGCCAGTTCGATGAGATTTGCGGGTATCAGTCCTGAGATAGGATTGAGTGAGGCCCAGCAGACACTTATGCTCAACGGACTGAGACATCAGGTTCGCCTGCAGACTGACGGACAACTGAAGACAGGACGTGACGTGATAACCATGGCTTTGCTTGGAGCTGACGAGTTCTCCTTCGGAACTCTGCCCCTGATTGTGCTTGGATGTGTGATGATGCGCAAGTGTAACACAAACACTTGCCCCGTGGGAGTGGCCACGCAAAACCCTGAGTTGAGGAAGAAGTTCCGCGGTCATTATCAGTATGTGGTCAATTATTTCACCTTTCTTGCTCAGGAAGTTCGTGAATATCTGTCGGCCATGGGATATCGTTCGCTCAATGAGATTATCGGACGTACTGATCTGTTGGGAATGAAACCTCAGAAGTCAGGCAGCAAAGCCTCGAAACTCGATTTCACTCGCTTGCTTCATTCCGAGGGAAATGCTCAGCATTGGGATGGTCGTCCATTCACAAAAGTTGAGGGAGTGAAGGATTTCGATATTCTTACCGACGCAAAAGTTGCACTCGAAACAGGCCGCGAGATACATCTCGACTATGCCATCAAGAATACCGACCGAGCCACTTGCACCATGCTCTCAGGCTTGGTTGCACGTTCGTATGGCGAAAAGGGATTGCCCGACAGCACGATAAATATCAAGTTCAAAGGTTCTGCCGGTCAGAGTTTTGGAGCCTTCCTTACTCAAGGTATCAACATCAAGCTGGAGGGCGAGGCCAATGACTACTTCGGAAAGGGTCTCTCAGGTGGACGCATCAGCATCCTGCCGCCTGTTCGTTCGAGCGAAAGCTTTGTGGCTGAGGATAATATCATTGCTGGAAATACGGGTCTCTATGGAGCCACTTCGGGCGAACTGTATGTCAACGGCCAGGTGGGCGAAAGATTTGCAGTCAGAAATTCAGGTGCTACAGCCGTTGTGGAAGGTGCAGGTGACCATTGTTGCGAATACATGACAGGCGGACGCGTGGTGGTTCTGGGTCGTACGGGACGTAACTTTGCGGCTGGTATGTCGGGAGGTGTGGCCTATGTATGGAATAAGGATGGTAATTTCGACTATTTCTGTAACATGGATATGGTGGAACTTTCACTTGTGGAGGAAAGCAGTTATCGCAAGGAACTGCATGAGCTTATTCGCAAACATTGGCTCTATACGGGCTCACGCCTGGCCAGACTTATGTTGGATGACTGGAACCATTACGTGGAACAGTTTATCCAGGTGGTACCCATTGAGTACAAACGCGTGTTACAGGAAGAGCAGATGAAGAAACTCCAGCAGAAGATTGCCGATATAGCACGTGACTATTGAGTACTGTCTCCACAGAGGATGCCCTCTGACAAGCGAGAGGGAAAAGTAAAACATTATTCACTCAGACAATATAAATGATATGGGAAACCCAAAAGCATTTCTAACCATACATCGTAAAGAGGCCGGATACAGGCCTGTAAATGAACGTGTGTGCGACTTTAGTGAGGTAGAACAAACCCTCAATACACATGACCGTCGCGAACAAGCCAGCCGTTGCATGGACTGCGGCGTACCCTTCTGCCATTGGGCATGTCCGTTGGGAAACAAATGTCCCGAATGGAATGATGCGCTTTACAAGGGAAAATGGGAACTTGCTTACAAGATACTCACGTCTACCAATCCCTTCCCTGAATTCACAGGACGCATCTGTCCTGCGCTTTGCGAGAAGAGTTGTGTGCTTCAGCTTACCATGCATGAGCCTACAACCAACCGCGAGGATGAGTGTGCCATCATGGAGCGAGCATGGCAAGAGAGTTATATAGTGCCCTGTCCACCGGAAAAACGTACGGGCAAGAGCGTGGCTATCATAGGTGCAGGGCCATCAGGACTGAGCGCCGCCTGGTATCTCAACAAGCAAGGCGCATCCGTGGATGTATATGATGCCAATCCCATGGCAGGCGGATTGCTTCGCTATGGCATACCAAACTTCAAACTGCAGAAGGAGGTTATCGATCGTAGAATCAAACTGATGGAGGATGAGGGAATCGTATTCCACTTTGGAGTACGCGTCAATCTGAAGTCTGATTCCTTCTGCATGGACGAACTGGAGAAGGCCATTGGCCATCATGATGCCTACGTTATAGCCACAGGTACGCCCGTGGCGCGTGACTTGAATATTCCCGGACGTGAACTCAAGGGTGTGCATCTGGCTCTCGAGATGCTTTCTCAACAAAACCGAATTCTCGATGGGGAAAAGCCTGATAGTGCCAGTCTGGTGAATGCCAAGGGCAAACGTGTACTTGTTATCGGTGGAGGAGATACCGGTTCTGACTGTATCGGAACAGCACACAGACAGGGTTGCACAAGCGTGACTCAGATAGAAATTATGCCTCAGCCACCCGTAGGCGACAACCCTTCCACCCCATGGCCCTCCTGGCCTGTGGTTATGAAGACCACGAGCAGCCACGAGGAAGGTTGCGAAAGGCGTTGGCTGCTCAATACCAACAAGTTCGTCGGCAAAAACGGCAAACTTACAGGTGCTGAGGTAGAAGGTGTAATATGGGAACCAAATCCTGATGGCGGACGTCCCATTATGAAACTGGATGGAAACAAGGAGGTCATTCCTTGTGATATGGTTCTGCTGGCCATGGGTTTCCTTAAGCCCCAACATCCAGATTATCCCGAAAATGTGTTTGTAACAGGCGATTCTGCCTCGGGTGCAAGTCTCGTGGTTCGTGCCTTGGCTGCAGGTAAGAAGACGGCTCAGCAAGTGGCCGATTATCTGGAGAAAGCTTGATGATGGGTTTGCCCTGGTGGAATATGCCTTTCGTAGGGAAAATGTGATTCCTCAGGCAACCTTTTCATTCCGGATTTGAGTTTAGGCCAAACTCATGGTCTGTTTGACGCAAACACGTTACGAGTTTAAGTCAAATTCAATCTGAGTACTTTTCAGGATAAAATAGGATGATATCGAAAATGGCTTCGGAAGGTGTAGAAACGCTTCCGAAGCCATTCTCTATTTACTTAACAGGTTCGATTACAAAGGTGTAACTGTAGGATTTCTCCCTCAGTTCGTATTTCTGCAAAGGACCAGGACCGCAACTGGCATTACCCAGTCCGCGCATGGCTGCATCCAGATGGAGAACCACTTCCGGACGGAAGATATTCTTCAACTGATGATGATACTGAGCTTGCCAGAGTTCCTCGTCTGCATAATGTTGAGCGCTAAAGCCCAGTTCTCCACTCAAGAGACGTATTCTCATACCCTTACCTTGCTTGTCGGTAAGCGTAAGCCAGCTGATTCCCCAACGCTCACCCATGCTCTGAGGTTTGATATACTTCTCTTCCATTCCTCTTACCGTATTCTGATATCTGCCCACAAAGGCCACATCCAAGCGGTCGGGATAGTTTTCGAGTGGACCTCTTCCAAGCCATTCAACCTGTTCGAGGCTTTTGTCCAAAACTGCTTGCAGGCCCATACGTACAAAGTCCTGATTGTTGCTGTTACCCATACTGCACTCCACTTCAATATGTCCGTCGGGAGTAATTCTGTATGAGGTTTGAACAGGTACTCGTGTGCGCATGTCTTTACCTGCCGTAACCATCTGATTCACGCACACAACAACCGTATCATTCTGTTGGGGAGCGCTGATGTTCACGTCCTTTGTTTCAATTTTCATCCCCAGATTACTCCTTCGGTCGTTGCTGATACTGCGGTAACCATTGAAAAGGAAACTTCCTCCCAAAGCTCTTTCCTGTTCGGCCAGAATGTTCTTGCCTGCATAGGTAAGTTGAGCAAGCGAACCGTTCTTCTTATTGAACGTAGCAGAAAAATCCTTGCCGGATATTGTCAGCATTCCGTCTCTTTCCTCAGACTTTAGGGCCTGTGTGGCAACAGTTTCAGGAGTCTCCACTACGGGGCTTCCTCCCAGATAAATTTGATCTGTGGCCACCTCATGTCCGGCCTTTGCCCAAAGTGCATCCTTGCGCAGGCGGAGGGAAAGATTAAGATGGTACATACCTGGATTTGCGGGTGTAGCCACGGGCATATCTATGACGGTACTGTCGCCTGCTGCCAAAGACGGCAGAGTAATGATACCGCTCTGGATATTTTGACCATCACGCAGGAGTGAATAATACAACTGGAAGGGGTCCAAAGAAAGGAAAGCATAACGATTGCGGATG
>JBJFDX010000389.1:0-4791 GCA_051890235.1 Bacteroidaceae bacterium
CCCTTTACGGTAATTATTCCGGAGCTTATGTTCCCAGTGCACAGGTGATGAGTGGCAAGTATGACATCCAGGTGGTGGTGGTACCTTATTTCTACAAGATGATTGCTGATGCAGGTACTATCGACTCTGTTTACTACGACTCTCTCTATGTAGACTCAGTGGCCAAGATGAACATGAACAAGTTCAAGACTCGTGTTCGCTACAACACAGGCAAGTCACGTGACGAGCAGAGCAAGTGGGTGACCAGTACTACAACTGGTGATCGTGTTGATACGGTAACTGTTGCCGAGGATTTCGAGTTCCCCTATTCTTACAAGAACCTCCGCTATAGTTATCCTACATTGATCATTCAGAGTGAGGCCAGTGCAAGTGACAGGCGCAAGGGATACATCCTGCCCATCTGTATTGACCAGATTATTCTGAAGAGCAAAGAGACCGGTAACGTAATTGTTGTTGACCCCAAGGAATAATATAAGATTATGAAAAGTAATTTCAATCATACATTTGTGCACAGAGCCTTGGGCGCAGGTCTGTGCGTGTTGATGCTTTCTGGCTTGAGCATTTCCAGCGTGTATGCTCAGACGGAGGGCGGTGACACGGTTGCAGTACGTCGTATTGCCAAAACCAAGAAGGTTAAGAAGTATGACACAAAGTCTGTGACTGGTAAGATTACCGACAATGCCACAGGTGAACCCATGGGCGGTGTGCGTATTCAGGCACTTGGCCTTGAGGCATACTCCACACTGACAGAGGAAGACGGAACCTACAAGCTCGACATACCCACCTTCTCTGATGCGTTGTATGTCTATGCCGAAGGTTACAATCCTTTGCAGGTGGCTGTCAAGAATGGTGTTGCTGACGCTTCATTGCTCACAACTCAGTTCAATGAGTATTACACCGATGGTACTTCCATCACCTCACAGCGTAAGGTTACCTTGAGCGAGACCAGCAGCATGAGTGTCGACGAGGATATCGAGCGTAAGTTGGGCGGTGACATACGTACCGTCAAGCGTAATGGCTTGCCCGGTATTGGCTCATATATGACCATTCGTGGTGTCAATTCTCTGAATGCCAACACTCAGCCTATCCTCATCGTGGACGGAAACATCATTGATGCTCAGTATGACCGTACCACCATGCACGAGGGCTTCTACAACAATATTCTCCTGAGTCTTGACCCCGAGAATATCGAGAGTGTGCAGGTTATCAAGAATGCCACTGCACTCTATGGCGCAAAGGGTGCCAATGGCGCTCTGGTTATCAACACCAAGCGTGGTAAGAGCATGGCCACCAAGATTAACGTACGCATATATGGCGGTGCTGAGCTCACTCCCAAGAAGCTGGATGTCATGACCGGTGATCAGTACACCGCTTATTTGAGTGACCTGATCAGCACTGTGAAGAACAACAATTCCAGTTCTTTGCGCACATACACCTTCCTGGACAAGAGCCCCAGCAACTATTACCGCAAGGTATTTGACAACAATACCGACTGGCAGAAGGATATGTACCGCACAGCCATGACCCAGAACTACAAGATTAGTGTGGAGGGTGGTGATGAAATCGGTATGTATGACCTCTCTCTGGGGTACACCAAGAGCGAAAGCACGGGTAAGGGCACCGATTTCGATCGTCTGAACCTTCGCTTCAATACCGACATCAAGGTGTTCTCAAAGGTAAGCACCGAGCTGGATATTGCTTACTCCCAGAACAGTTATCACATCATGGATAATGGCTGGAGTGAGGATTACAGCATGCAGAATATCGGTTCCACCAATGTGCTGGGTCTTATTCAGGCTCCTTTCATCAGTCCTTATGCATATTATTATGATGAGAGCGCTACCGACGCTTATGCATCCGACCGCCTGAGACTCTCTCATGAGTATGCCGGTAAGTATGCAGCTAATGGAGGTACTCTCATGCAGAACCCGTTCAATTTCTCTAACCAAATTTACACTGGTACCGATGACATGAAAGAGGCTCTGAGTAACCCCTACTGGGTTCTTAAGAACGGTGAGGGTAACAACAAGAACTATGCTCAGACCACACAGATCAATCTGAACGTGAAGCCCACTTATCAGGTGACCAAGACCTTCTCTATCAGTGACCGTTTTAACTTCAACATGAATCGCGGCAACGAGAAGTACTTCCTTCCTGTGAGCGGTACCACCAATTATTATCTGCAGGATCTGGGTTATGTGACCAGTGTTCAGAAGACCTTCTTCTCCAAGGCCACCACCTTGCAGAATGATCTTCGTCTCAATTGGGAGAATACCTATGGCGCACACCATGTGAACGTGTATGGCGGCTGGCGTTACAACAACTATTCCTACAGTTACAACTACATGCAGGGATACAACAATGAGAATGACAAGCTCCCCATCCTGTCCAAGAACATGAAGTACCCCAACTATGGTGGCTCCAATGACAACTGGATTGACATGACTTATTACTTCGATGCCAACTACAACTATAAGAACCGTTACTTTGCTGACTTTACTGTCAGCTCAACAGCAGGCAGCCGATTCGGTGATTCCACCAAGGACGGATTCCAGTTGTGTGGCGTTAGTTGGGGCGTATTCCCCTCCCTGCAGTTGGGTTGGGTAATCTCCAGTGAGCCTTGGTTCAAGACCACCAAGGGTATCAATTACCTGAAGTTGACCGCTGGTGTGGACCAGAGTGGTAATGATGATTTGGATTACTATGCAGCACGTACTTACTGGGAGAGCGTAAACGTTACCCACAACACCGTTGGTCTGTATCTGAAGAATATCGAGAACAGCACCATCCAGTGGGAGACCACCACCAAGTACAACGTTGCTTTGCAGGGTAGCTTCCTCAACAACCGTTTGCAGGCTGGCATCGACCTCTTCTGGCACAAGACCGACAATCTGCTCACTCTGCGTGAGTTGCCTTACATCTCCGGTATGTCTGAGAAGTACTGGGGCAATGAAGGTCAGTTGAAGAACAAGGGTGTTGAGGTTAGTGTCAACGCAGCTCTTATCAACAAGAAGGACTGGAAGTGGGAGATTGGTGCTACTTTGGGTCATTACAACAATAAGATTACCGACCTTCCTGGCGGCAAGGCCAACACTATCACTCTCTCTGACGTGAATGGTGGTCACAAGCAGACTATCCATGGTTACACCAGCAGCATATATGGCCAGGATAACATCCTGACAGCTGTAGGTTATGCAGTAGGCAGTTTCTACGGATGGCAGACTGATGGTATTCTGAAGAACGACCAGGAGGCCAGCACAGCAGGTGCTCTGGGTTATCTGAAGTATCCCACCGGACTTGCTGAAGAGAGCAAGAAGTACTATGACTTCAAGGCTGGTGACGTGAAGTTTGTTGACCAGAATGGTGATGGTGTCATTGATGATGCCGACCGTGTGGTAATCGGTAATCCCAACCCCGATATCTATGGCAACTTCTACACCAGCCTCACTTGGAAGAACCTCCGTCTGGATGCTAACTTCAAGTACAGCGTAGGTAATGATATCTACAACTATCAGCGTTCTGAGCTCGAAGGCTTCAATACCACCTATAACCAGACCACCGCTGCTTTGCGCCGCTGGACTTATGAAGGTCAGGTGACCGATATGCCCAAGGCATGCTATACTTACAGCGATGACTGGCGTAATAACGAGCGTATGTCTGACCGCTGGATTGAGGATGGCAGTTACCTGAAGTTGAAGAATATCCGTCTTACCTATAAGATTCCTTATTCCAACAGTTGGTTGCTGGGTCTGAAGGTCTGGGGTGAGGCCAACAATGTCTTCACTGTGAGCAAGTATCTGGGAACCGATCCCGAGATGAGCAGCCGCAATGGTGTGCTTTACCAGGGTATCGACACAGGCTTGATTCCTAACGGACGTAGTTTCAACGTAGGTGTTTCAATCAACTTGTAATCAAAGATCAAAGGATATAAGATTATGAAAACAAAATCTATTATAAGCCTGCTTGTCTTCTGCATGACCTTGGGCATGTTCACCACATCATGCGAGGATATGCTTACACCCGACAGCGAGCGTCACTCTTATGAGGTGGCAAAGGATACGCTGTACTCTTACTGGGGTATTGTCAAGTCTCTCCGGAATATAGCAGAGCGCTATGTAATCCTCAACGAGTGCCGTGGTGATCTGGTGGACGGAACAACCAATGTGAGCGATACCATTGCCGCTATTCTGAACTTCGGACAGAACGGTTATGAGGATAAGTACGAGGATGGTGCTTGCAAGTACCTGCGCATCAGTGATTATTATCATGTAATCAACAGCTGTAACGCATATATTGCTCATTGTGATACCTTCCGTACCACAGGTACTGATCGCAAATATATGATTCGTGAGTATTCTCAGGTTCAGGCAATCCGTGCTTGGGTGTACATGCAGTTGGTATACGCTTATGGCGAGGTTCCCTTCTATAAGGAGCCTCTCCTCACCACTGCTGATATTGAAAAAATGGCCAACAATCCCAATCATCAGATGGTCAATGCCAGCAATCTGGTTGACTTCCTGGCAGATGATCTCATCTCTATGGAATATGTAGAGCGTCGCTATGGTTTCCCCTTCTACAACAGTTATGGTGACACCGATTACAACAGCTCCAATTATGTTTGCCATAGTTCCAAGTTGATGTTCCCCGTGAGTCTGGTATTGGGTGACCTTTACCTGATGAAGGGTGACCAGGAATCCTGTCGTGAGGCTGCCCGCCACTATTTCAATTTCTTCAATGATAAGAATGGCGGTCCCATCATGCCACATTATTATTGTGACGCCAATGTGAGGG
>JBJFDX010000390.1:0-4770 GCA_051890235.1 Bacteroidaceae bacterium
ACGAGCGGCTTGTCTGCAGTCCGGTTTTACTAAGTGTCATATCCACGAAACGTGCCTTGGCATTCGGCCTGTTCTCCGTGAGAATTCTCTTGATACGTGCTGCTGCTTCAGGATCTTTAGCCATCATGTACAGATAGCCCCCTCCGCCAGCTCCTGGTAACTTGTAACCTGTGCAAAGGTCATCGATGAGATGAGTGATGGTCCGCACACAATCAGGATTGGTACCGCTATCCAGCATCTGGTTCTGATGCCAGGTGCGTCGCACCAGTTGTCCAACACGGTCGTAATTGCATTGTTGGAATGCTTCGTATACATCCAACGCATGTTCTTTCATTTCGGCCAGAAGATTCATGTGATGGGTCTCGAGTAGGAACATTGAGCGAACTATCTCGGCCAGAATCTTCTTTGCTGTGCGGGTAATACCTGTGTAATAGAGCAGGTGGCACCCTTGATATTGTGGGTCGGTATAGAGCGTATCATTGAGCCAACGCACTTCAGGCGTCTGCGCAAAGCCTGTACCAGTCATCAGCAACTTCACCCCTGGCAACACTCCACCATATTGGTCTTGCCATCCTCCACCTGTGGTAAGCAACTGTTCCAGTATCAGAGTGCGGTTGGAAATCTCACATTTATCCCAATGCAGACCGCAGAAGTCGTTTAGTGCTCCCAATACCGTGGCAGCAAGAATGCTACTGGTACCCAGTCCGCTCCCTGCAGGGATGGCGCTCAGAAGGGTGAGCTCTATGCCACAGCCAAAGTCCTGCAGTTGATTCTTGAGTGTGTCAAACTTTGCAGAGCAGAATTCGGGTAGGAAGCCAGCCAGAGATAAGGCAGCCTTGGGTATGGAGAAGGGAGATCCTACAAGTGCATAGCGTCGCAGTTGTTCATAATCGTCAATATGTTCTTCTGCCCCTAAGTCAATGCTGCGTAAAGTAATCTCGTATCTTTCCGATGGCTTGATATACACTTGCAGTGGAGGTTGTCCGTTGAGTTCAATGGCGATATTCACCACGTTGCCTCCGTTTATCAGACAGTAAGGGGGCGTATCGGTCCAGCCTCCTGCTAAGTCAATACGTACGGGACTTCTTCCCCACACAATCTGGTCGGACTGTACATCCATTCTGGGCATCTGCTTTTCCCTACGGGCCTGAGTCACCAATCCTTCCCTCAAAAGCTCGAAGGCCATATGTTCGTGTTGCAGGTCCTTTTCTCCACGTAATGAAAGCACTCGATTACGAAACATCTGGTCGCTGATGCGTGTCAGCAGGGGCACGTCTTCACCAGGTTCCTGGGGCAATGGGAGTTTATGCTTGACGAACTCGTGAGCCATATCGTCCAGATTTGTTTGATAGAACACACTGTGTCTGTGATTGGCCGCTAAGGTTGTCAAGTTCTCCTTTCTGTATTCTTCCCGTTGGTTCTGCAGCCTTCGCAGATTAGCTTGGTCTGACAACTCGTTGGCACTCATCTTGGGTAGTTTTCGCCATAGATTTCGTGCCTCTGCATCCTCAGTGTCATTTATCATCCAGTTCAGCAACCTCCTCAGTTCGTTCATATCTTGACTGACGGGGAAGATGCGTGCGGCTTGTAAATCAGAATGCGGCTGTATATCTTCCATGTCAAGACCTCTGCTCAGAACCCATTTGCTCATGCTTTTTCCCAAATATGTCACCTCAGGTGAAGTAATTTCTCCGCGGAAAGCATCATTCATGCCATATGGGCGTAGGGCAAAGGCATGGGGCAGGGGAGAGTCGGTGGGAACCATGTCTATGCATACTCCTTTGGGAACTTCCAGAGTCCAGTCATTCTGCGGTACACCAGTGATGATGTTGTCGCCATTCAGATTCCAGTTCTCTCCAATGTATGAGTTCTCAATCCACGTATTGCTGTTTGTCTCAGTGAGTTTGGTCTTGCAGATGGCATTCTGTATGAAGATAGATGGATGAGGCTTTACTCCCAGATGCATGATTCGCCTTTGGTCATACACAAGGTTTTGTATGCTGAGTGTGCTGCTGAGCATTTCCCGGCTGGTGCCATAATGGTAGAACTCTCCATCTTGCAGAGGCAGGATGGCTGTTGTAAGTCCACTCAGGATATTGTCAGGATGAGAAGGGTTCTTGCCCAAAGCGCATCCGAAGTCGCTATAAAGATCATAATAGGAGATGTCGTGTCCTTTCTTCAGACTCTTTTCTGCCAATCGCATCACGGCTCGGTCGCTTAGAAGCCAGATGCCAATGTCCATCAGAAATAGATGGGAATGCATCAGTTGTCCTAATCGCTCCACGCTGGGCTTCTGCAGCATGAAGTCCAGTTGACTTGGATTATCACGCTTCGAGAAGAAGACACCATGATTTTTGGCTAATGAAGGATCAACCCACATACCATAGCATACGACGTCGGCCTGAGGTATGTTCTGCAATTTCCCAGCCCGTATGTAGACATCTCCACTTGCTATAAGCGTGTGTAGTCCTTCGGGAGCAGCATCCATGATGCGCTCATAGAGTGGCAGTTGCAGGTTGAGAAGGTTCTGTGAGATGCTCTGTCCTCTGCTCCATCTGAATACTGGAATCGGTGTCAGAATCTTGCCGCAAGGCGCATAGGCAGGTAAGCGACGGCTCTGTCCACCTGCATGGAGCAGGATTCGTTTCTCCTTGGGCAACCATTCCTTTAATGTGCTTGTGCTGTCTTCAGCCTGTCGGCATGCTTCCAGTAGCCATGTAGTTCCGCCTCCGCTACCAAGTTTTTTTCCTATGGGGTCGCTTGTGCAGAAATATTCTTCGTGAGATACGCCCTCAATCTCATGAAAACAGTTTACCAGATTAGGTGGTAGGGAGAGCAGCTTCTTTGTCATTCTGTGTTTTGTCCTGATGATTGAACACATGCAGCCCACGGCTCTTGTATGTTGAGGCGGCGGGCTGCTATGCCCTGTGT
The DNA here is from genome assembly GCA_051890235.1 of Bacteroidaceae bacterium. Classification (GTDB taxonomy): domain Bacteria; phylum Bacteroidota; class Bacteroidia; order Bacteroidales; family Bacteroidaceae; genus Physcousia. The sequence continues at coordinate 2,932 of JBJFDX010000390.1, forward strand.
GATTGGTTGCTTTTGTTTCTCTTGCGTGTGGGAGTGGCTTAAGCCTTTGATGGTTCTTTGTGATTGATGCATATTCCCTGTAGGTACCATTGATACAGTCTGTGTATACCTTCATCTATCTCAATGGTGTGATGCCAGCCAAGTCGATGCAACTTGGTCACGTCAGTCAATTTGAGCATTGTGCCATCGGGCTTCGTCCTATCCCAGCACAGTTCCCCACAGAATCCTATCTCTGCCACAATCTTCTCGGCGCACTCTCTGATGCTCAGTTGTTTGCCTGTGCCTACGTTGATGTGGCAGTTGCGTATCTCACGAATGCCATCGTGGTTGACTTTCATCTCGGTGTTTTCCACCACGTCCTGGAAGTCAACGTTCAGCAGGCAATGCACGCTGGCATCAGCCATCTCTTCGCTCCAGAGGAATTCTCTCATGGGTGCTCCTGTTCCCCATAGAGTGACACGTCCCTTCTGTATACCATAAGAGGCAAGTACGGTGAGGATATCCTCTTGGCTTGAAGTGGCATCAATGCGCATACCTGTCTGTTTCATGGTCACAGGTCTGAGTCCAATATCCTTGCGTACGGCATTCCAATCATTCTCGCTCAGGCACTTTGAAAGATGCACCTTGCGTATCATGGCAGGTAGCACGTGGCTATTCTCCAGATGGAAGTTGTCGTTAGGACCATACAGGTTGGTGGGCATTACCGCGATGTAGTTGGTTCCATATTGAAGGTTGAACGACTCACACATCTTCAGACCTGCAATCTTGGCAATGGCATAAGGCTCGTTGGTGTATTCCAGAGAACTTGTCAGCAGGCAGTTTTCGGGCATGGGCTGAGGAGCCTCTCCCGGATAGATGCATGTACTACCCAGAAAGAGGAGTTTCTCTACGCCATGTTTCCAACTTTCTCCTATTACGTTTTGCTGAATCTGCAGATTCTGATAGATGAAGTCTGCTCTGTATTGCAGGTTGGCCATGATGCCTCCCACATGTGCGGCAGCCAGTACCACGGCTTGTGGCTTCTCCTGATCAAAGAATTCTTTTACGGCCACAGGGTCAAGCAGATCCAGTTCTTTGTGGCTGCGTCCAACCAGATTGTTATAACCTCTCTGTTTCAGGTTGTTCCATATGGCGGACCCAACCAGACCATTGTGCCCTGCAACGAATATCTTGGCACTCTTGTCTAACATCTTTCTGTCCTCCTTAGTTTACTTGACGAGTCCTTTCTCAAGGTATTCTGCCAGATTCACTCGCATGACTTGTGCCACATGCTCGGCAGCCACCTGTTCCATGTCGTGCTTGACCATGATAGCAACCAGTTGCTCAAAGGTGGTTTTCTTCATGGGATCCCATCCTAATTGGTTCTTGGCCTTTGTGGGATCACCCCATAGGTTTACCACATCGGTGGGGCGATAGAAGTCCTCGCTAACCTCCACGAGCACACGTCCCGTTGCTTTGTCTATACCTTTCTCGTTCAGTCCTTCTCCCTGGAATTCCAGTTCTATGCCGGCATGCTTGAAGGCGTAGTAGCAGAACTCTCGCACACTATGCTGCACACCTGTGGCTATCACGAAGTCCTCGGGTTTGTCCTGTTGGAGGATGAGCCACATACATTCCACATAGTCCTTGGCATATCCCCAGTCTCGTAGTGAGGAGAGGTTTCCCAGATAGAGTTTTTCCTGTTTGCCCTGGGCAATGCGTGCTGCAGCCAGAGTGATTTTACGTGTGACGAATGTCTCTCCTCTGCGCTCACTTTCGTGATTGAACAGAATGCCTGAGCAGCAGAACATTCCGTAGGCATCACGATATTCCTTCACAATCCAGTACCCATAAAGCTTG
>JBJFDX010000391.1:0-4707 GCA_051890235.1 Bacteroidaceae bacterium
ATTCGAATGCAAAGTTACAAATTATAATCGAAACAAGGCTTAACGAAAACAGATTTTTACCTGACAGGTCACTTCGCTTTCATTTTTTCGCACTTCTATCTCCATTTCGTTTGTATCTTGTCCATCCTGAACGTAGAAGGAGAGCCGGTCACCCATATAAGCCTCACTCTTGTAAGCAATCTCCAGGCGTCGCAACTGATTTTCCTCGAATCGTTCCTGGGGGACCAAATCCAGGATATGCTCAATATACTTGATGCTGTTGATGTGTCCGTTGATATCTACATCACTGTAATAAGTATCAATTGTGCGTACCAGAGTGGGGGCCTTGAAGCGGAATCGTCCATGTCCCTCGATGGGACACACATTCTCCTCTTCTGGCACCACATAATTGAGAATGTCTCCGTCATAGAGTTGCAGCAGGTCACAGGGTTTTCGGTCCTGCATGTCTATCATAGCCCAGATGCTTCGTGCGTAGCCATAGGGAGTGCCATCGGATTGAAGGATGGAGAAGTTACGGCTGGTAAAGAGTTTCATCACACCTTCCACCCAAGTCTTTATGGTGATAGTTTCATATTGTTTGGGCATCTCATACATCTCTATACACAAACGCGAGAGAACCCATGTGTGTTGAGTCTCATTGAGAGCGCCTATACCCCATCCTCTTCTTTGGGAATGCTTGCCTGCGGCATTCAGCAGATGATTACCCAGCACGCCCATGAATATATGACCTGTAAAATCCACATGAAAAGGTTCCACAAGGACTTCACTTGCATCCACCTTAGGCAGTTGTATCTTACTCATTGCTCCTTCTGTCTCTCTTCCAGATATCTGTCCAACGTTTCCACCAGGCTCTTCGTGACGGCTATGCGTCCCGAGCGAACAAACTGAAGCACCACATCCAATTGGTTGAGTCTGCCATAAAGTTTGAGAATATCCTCCGTGGCTCCTTTCTTTTCCACAATGGTATAAGTAGGGTTCACCTCCACGATACGTGCGCCATGCTGTCGGATAATCTGCCCCACCGTGGCATCCTCAAGCACCTTAGGTGTACTGAGTTTCAGCAGACAGGCTTCCAGAATAAACACCTCGCTATCCGTGAAGTAGTTAGCCTGCAGAACATCTATCTTCTTCTCTATCTGCTTTGTAAGCATAATAGCCATCTCCTCGGTGCAGTAGCAGGTAATGGTATACTTGTGCACACCAGGTGTGCTGCTTGCACACACGTTCAGGCTCTCGATGTTTACCTGTCGGCGAGTGAAGACAGCAGTTATCTGATTGAGTATACCTGCGAAGTTCTCACTATAGATAATCATGGTATAGAAGGTGAGTCCCTCGGGACATTCTGCACTCCCACATTTTCTGCAGGTATTGCAGTCACCACATTCTATCGCTCTTATATTCTTGTTCGTCTCCATTTCGTTCTCTTGCAGTTCTTCTTCCTGTATTATCTGATGTCCAGCATCATCTCATCCACGTTGGCTCCCGGGGGTGTCATGGGCAGCACGTTATCCTCTTCCTTGACGGCACACTGCAGCAGGAAAGGTCCGTCAGTCTGCAGCATTTCCTTGATGGCATCTTCCAGATCGGCACGTTCGATGACTGTGCGTGAGGGTATGCCATAGGCTGTGGCTATCTGCTCATAGTCAGGATTGAGCATAGGTGTAAACGAATATCTCTTGTCAAAGAACATGTATTGCCACTGACGCACGTTACCCAGATAGTTGTTGTTGAGCAGGATAATCTTCACGGGAGAGCATTGCTCCATGATGGTACCCAGTTCCTGGATGGTCATCTGCAGACCTCCGTCACCACAGAACATGCACACGGTACGCTCTGGAGCTCCAAAGGTTGCTCCTATGGCCGCCGGCAATCCAAATCCCATGGTACCACATCCTCCACTTGTCACCACGCTTCGTCCTTCGGTATACTTGAAATAGCGGCAGGCAAACATCTGGTTCTGTCCCACGTCGGTCACCAGTACTGCCTTATGGCTGGTGGCTTCGCTCACGGCTCTCACCACCTCTCCCATCAGTAAGGATCCCTCCGAAGGATGAATTGCAGGCTCTATCACCTTGTAGTTTTCCTTGTCTTCGTAGGGTTTGAATCCGTCCACCCATGCCTGATGTCGTGCGGGCTCCACCAGTTCGGCCACTCTCTGCAGCGTCTGCTTGCAGTTACCCACCACGGCCAAATCCACCTTGACATTCTTGTTGATTTCGCTGGGATCTATATCGAAGTGGATGATGCGTGCCTGCTTGGCATAAGTCTCCAACTTACCCGTCACACGGTCATCAAATCTCATACCGATGGCAATCAACAGGTCACACTGGTTAGTCATCACGTTGGGTCCCAGATTGCCATGCATGCCCAGCATACCCATGTTGAGGGAATGATCAGAGGGGAGTGCACTCAGTCCGAGCAGCGTACATCCGGCAGGTATCTGGGCTTTCTCAAGCAAGGCCTTCAGTTCCTCGCGAGCCTCTCCCAACTCCACTCCCTGTCCCACCAGAGCAAAGGGCTTCACGCTATTGTTGATCATTTGTGCTGCCTCCTGGATAACATCATCCGAGGGAACATGCACAGGCTTATAGGAGCGGATAAAGTCCACATGTGCGGGTTCAAAATCCACCATACCCGTCTGAGCATTCTTGGTAAAGTCGAGCACCACTGGGCCCGGGCGTCCACTTCTGGCTATATAGAAAGCACGACTCACTGCCCATGCTATATCTTCGGCCTTCCGAATCTGGAATGCCCATTTGGTGATAGGTTGAGTGACACCTATGACATCCACCTCCTGAAAAGCATCTGTTCCCAGCATGGCAGCACCCACCTGTCCACAGATAACCACCATAGGTGTGGAATCTATCATGGCATCTGCCACGCCTGTGATGGTATTCATAGCACCAGGTCCGCTGGTGACGATGGCACATCCTACCTTACCCGACACACGGGCATATCCTTGTGCTGCATGTACGGCACCCTGTTCGTGACGCACTAAGATGTGATGCAGAGTCTCCTTGTGGTCATAGAGTGCATCATAGGTGGGCATTATCGCTCCACCTGGATAGCCGAACAGAACATCCACTCCCTCATGCTCCAGGGAGCGCATCATTGCCTCGGCACCTGTTATTCTCTCTGCCATATTTGTCTGATATCCTACTATATATAAATATATAAGGAATAGCCCGGACACTCCTGGTCCCGGGATTCCCGATTAGTCGATAATTCTCACTCCGCCCTTGTCAGCACTTGATACACTTTGGGCATAGGCTCTCAGGGCTCTGCTCACCTCACGCTTACGTGTCATGGGGCGCTGTGGGCGTGCAGCCAGTTCCTCGTCGCTTAGGCACACATTGATGCTTCTGCTGGGGATGTCTATCTTGATGATGTCTCCATCCACTATCTTTCCGATGTTGCCTCCGCTGGCAGCTTCGGGCGATATGTGTCCTATGCTCAGTCCGCTCGTGCCTCCGCTGAAGCGTCCGTCAGTAATAAGTGCGCACTCCTTACCCATGTGCATACTCTTGATATAACTGGTGGGATAGAGCATCTCCTGCATACCGGGACCGCCCTTGGGACCCTCATGGGTGATGACGACCACATCGCCCTTCTTCACCTTGCCTCCCAGGATTCCCTCGCAGGCATCTTCCTGAGAGTCGAACACCACAGCAGGACCTTCAAAGTGCCAGATACTCTCGTCTACTCCTGCGGTCTTCACCACGCAACCATCTTGAGCGATATTGCCAAACAGGATAGCCATTCCGCCGTCCTTGGTGTAGGCATGCTCAATATCTCTGATGCATCCCTGCTCTCGGTCCGTATCCAACGAAGCATAAGTATTGCTCTGAGCACCCAACTGGTTGCAGAATCTTCCACCTGGAGCACTCGTGTAGATACGTACGGCTTCGGCATCCACCTCTGCTTTCATAATACTGTATTTCTCAATATCTTCAGCCAGAGTGGCTCCGTCCACACGCTTGACGCTGGTATCCAGCAATCCGCCCTTGGCCAACTCACCCATCAGGTTGAGTGTACCTCCTGCCCTGTTATATTCCTGGATAGAATACTTCTGAGAGTTGGGGGACAGTTTGCACAGGAAGGGAGTGCGACGGCTCAGGGCATCGATATCCTTCATGGTGAAATCCACGCCTGCCTCTTGTGCTACAGCCAGCAGATGCAACACGGTATTTGTGCTTGCGCCCATGGCAATGTCGAGAGTCATGGCATTCAGGAAGGCTTGTCTGGTAGCGATAGAACGAGGCAGCACGCTCTCGTCTCCATCTTCATAATAGGCAAAAGCATTCTTCACTATCTGACGTGCAGCATCCTGCATCAGTTTCACACGATTGGTGTGAGTGGCCAGGATGGATCCATTGCCTGGGAGTGACAGACCGATGGCCTCCGTCAGGTTATTCATTGAGTTAGCTGTAAACATGCCACTACAGCATCCGCAACCCGGACAGGCACGGTCCTCCACATCCGCCAGTTCCTCATCGCTTACCGTGGGGTCGGCACCCTTGATCATGGCTGTTATCAGATCCAGATTCTCTCCCTTGTGCTGTCCTGCTTCCATGGGACCTCCACTAACAAAAACAGCGGGGATGTTCAGCCTCATGGCTGCCATCATCATTCCTGGAGTAATCTTGTCACAGTTGGAGATACATATCATGGCATCGGCTTTATGAGCATTGACCATATACTCCACGC
>JBJFDX010000392.1:0-4677 GCA_051890235.1 Bacteroidaceae bacterium
ATCTGGCATACAATGAGGAACAGAAGGTAAGGGCTAATGATGGTCGAGAGGATTATTTAGTCAATAACTTGTCATTTGATGGAGGTTCTACGGTCACCATGACTCAGACCACGGACACCACCAAGACAAGTAGCCACGATGAAACTGATATGGGACTTTTCAATTTGAATCTTTCCACAGGAGTTACCGTTGATGGTTTCGGCTTTTCTGCATCGTTCTCAACGATTACGGGTGGTGGCTCACATGAGATGTCTGAGTCTTCCACCACAGAGTCCACCAGCTTTAGCTATACTCTGGAGGATAACGTGGGCGATGCACTCTCGGTGGATGTCTTCGACTATCGTGACGGATGGTCTCCCATCTTCCGCACAAGAGGCGGACAGACCTCTGCTCCTTACGAGGGTGAGGTGCGTACCTCTTATTATATGCCCGACGAGAAGATTATCATGGAGGGTACCATGCAGATAGAGAAGCCAAAGCTCGCGGTTGACAGCCTCAAGTGGTCCATGGTCAGCAATGTGCCTACTGGTGGGGCAGCCAGCTACACGCTTAGTCTCTACAATAATTCCGAGACGAAGGACGACATGTACTACAGGCTACTTGTCAACGATGAGACCAACACCACAGGTGCCAAGCTCACCATCGACGGACTGCCTCTCACAGGAGAAGGCAGGGTAATCAGGATTCCTGCTACGGAGACGGTCACCAAGACTCTGCTGCTGGAGCAGACCAACCAGAGTATTCTCCAGTATGACAGCATCAGCATCACACTGGCCTCTCTGGTACAGTATGATCCTGCCAGTGACTGGGCACCTATTGCCGATACCGTTTATGTGTCAGCACAGTTCGTGCCCTCATCATCTCCCGTACACATGGCCTTTGACAAGGATGTCATCAACACCATCACCAAGGACACCCTGCGCATCACGTTCGATCAGTTCGACCGCAACTATGCCAACCTGAAAAGTTTCCGCATCCAGAGCTTTGCTCCAGGTTCCACCGATTGGTCCAACCTGCAGGAGTATGTGCTTGACCCCAATGAGGTGGAGAACGGCAAACTTCTGTTGCCCAAGGAGGCCAGCGTGAGCTATATGTACAACATGCACGGAAAGAGCGATGGACTCTATCGCTTCAGGGTGCTCTCAGTAAGCACTTATGGAGGTCGTGAGATAACACGCTCAAGCAACGAGATGTCCATATACAAGGATATGCTGAAGCCCAAACCACTTGGCATGCCTCAGCCCTCCAATGGTATTCTGGGCGTGGGTGATGATATCAGCGTCACCTTCAATGAGGATGTTGTCAGTGGTGCAATTACCAGCGATGATAACTTCGAGATAACTGCTGTGCTCAACGGTTCGCAGATAGAGCACAATACGGCTCTGTCACTGCAGGGAGAAGAGCGTACGGCATCCACCGAGGCTTCTATCTCACTGGCAGGAAAGAGTTTCTCCACAGATATGTGGTTGTATGCCGAGAGTGATGGAACCATTCTCTCACATGGAAGCGGCACCGAGAAGTTTACTCTGTCGGTAGACAAGAATCATCATCTTGTGATAAACGTGGGCGATGAAACCTATGTTTCCCAGGGTGTCATGCCTGAGGCCACCTGGTGCTACCTCACGGTAAGTTATGAGGCTGGCGATGGTGAGGGTATCCTCAATGCTACTGTTTCCGAGTCTGACAATACCAACCAGCTCTTCCGTGACTGTCATACTGCGGCTTACAATGGAGTGGGCGCGCTCAGCATCGGAGAGAGAATGAAGGGTGCCATCCACGAACTCACCTTGTGGGATGTGGCTCATGACAATGCCAAGGCTCAGTTGGAGCGTCAGAAGACCAAATCTCCATCTACGGCCAACCTGATGGGTTACTGGAAGATGAACGAGGGCGAAGGTAGCACCATTACCGACTATGCACGCAATCGTCATCTGGTTTCCACTGGCGAGACCTGGTATATAAATAATGAGAACAAGGCTGTCGTGCTGGATGGCTCTTCCTGCCTGAACTTCTCAATTGGAGATCTTGCAGTAGATGCAGAGGACAATCAGGCTGTGGAGTTCTGGGTGAAGGCCGATAAACAACAGGGTGAGGCCCAACTCTTGGATATGGGACAGAACGGCCTCTGGATGGATGCAAACGGATTGCTTAAGTTCACCTCTGCCGACAATACTTACGACGCAGGCACCAGCGTGCTGGCTGACAACGAGTGGCATCATATTGCTCTCAATGTCCTGCGTAATGGAAACACCTCGGTATATGTGGACGGACAGCGCACCTTCAGCACTTCCTCACGCAATATCGCTACATTCAATGATGATATTCTGGCGATAGGAGCACGTTGTGAAGTTGATACTACACATAGCTATATCAAGTCTACTGACCGTCATCTCACAGGTCTTGTGGATGAAGTCAGATTGTGGAACGCCACTCTGGATGCTTCCTCGCTCAGCAACAACCGCAAACTGAGACTCACTGGTAAGGAGAGCGGTCTGGTGGCTTACTTCCCCTTTGAGATTAAGAAACTCAACGATTACTTACAGGTAGTGACTGATTCCACCGACGCAAGTATCGTTGCCGATGGAGTGAAACGTGTGGCCACCTATGGAAAGGATTCCCTGACGTATACCAATCAGGCACCTGCTCTGATGCCCAAGCCTTCGCTCACCAATGTGGCATTCTCTTACACGGCAAGTGCCAACAAGGTGGTCATCAATATCAATGAGGAGCCTGCGGCCATTGAGGGTTGCACACTCAACTTCAAGGTTAAACGCGTGAGTGACAATAACGGTAATGCCTGTGATCCCATCTGCTGGACAGCTTATGTGAGCCGCAACAGTCTGGCATGGGCAGAGGATAAGATCAGCATCACCCAGAAGGGTGGAGAGGAGACCGTGTTTGTGACTACTATCTCCAACAAGGGTGGTACACAGCAGGAATGGTACTTGAGCGGCTTGCCCTCATGGCTGAAGGTCAATACCGAGAGTGGCTACATCGACCCGCTGTCTTCTGTTGAGATTGAGTTCACCGTGAGCAAGTCATGTCCCATTGGCAAGTATGCCGAGACCCTCTATCTGGTCAATGGAGATGACCTGGCTCTGCCTCTGGCCTTGAATGTTACCGTCACAGGTGATGTTCCCGATTGGGCTGTGGATGCAAGCAAGTACAGCAGTTCCATGAACCTGGTGGGCACACTCTCCGTCAATGGCGTTCCCTCGACAGATGTTGATGATATCGTGGGCGTCTTTGTGGATGGTGAATGTCGTGGCGTGGCTAAGCCCACCTACAGCAAGCGTTATGACGAGTATTTCGTGATGCTCGACGTGGCCTGCCAGTCATCAGAGAGAGACAAGGACGTTGAGTTCCGCATCTATGATGCCAGCACAGGCATGGTATGGCCCGTGGTAGAGACCACTCCAGAGGTTAAGCTCACCTCAGGAGCCATCTATGGTTCGTTTAATGCTCCCGTTCACCTCAATGCTCTCAACCTGTTAGAGCAGACCATCGCTTTGGGTGCAGGCTGGAACTGGACCTCTCTGGCTGTATCTGCCCAGGATATGAGTGTGGGCACAGTAATGAGTGGCGTGACAGGAGAGAGTGTGCTGATAAAGAGCAAGACCGCTTCATCCATGACTTATGACGGTATCTGGGAGGGAACTCTCACCGACCTCAACGTTCGTGATATGTATAAGGTGCTCATGACATCAGATGCTCCGCTCACCATCACAGGCGCACGTCCCGATGAGGCTGAGCGTACCATCAGCGTCGTTCCAGGCTGGAACTGGATTGCCTTCAACAGTACCTCCATCCAGAGTGTGGACGATGCCTTTGCCGGGCTCAGTCCCGAGGATGGCGATTTGGTAAAGGGTAAGCAGGGCTTCGCCATCTATGACGGATACGAGTGGAATGGTTCGCTGCAGGCTCTCACACCCGGACAGGGTTACATGTACATGAGTCAGGCCGACCGGACACGCACCTTCCGTTATCCTGTCTCCATTTATCGCAAGACACGCAAGATGGCTGCAGAACGTGGTCAGAGTGGCGTATTCGTTCCCACTGACAACAGTCTGTATCCAGGTAATATGACCGTTGTGGCACGTGTTACCTATGAGGGTCAGCCCCTTGCAGACAGTGAGATAGGCGTCTTCAATGGACAGGAATGCCGTACGGCAGGCTTCACCAATGATGAGGGTGTTGTCTTCCTTACCATTCCCGGAAATGGCGGCGAGGAACTCTCATTCATCATTCCTTTCAATGGCGTGATGCTCAAGTCCTCTGCAACGCTCTCTTACGAGGATGATGGTATCGTGGGCAGTCCCAGCAGTCCTTATGCCGTTGGTTTCGGAGATGATTCCACCGAGACCAGTATCTCAGGTATGGCAGGGGCTGACAGTAAGGAGAGTTGGTACACCATCGATGGTATTTGCCTGAGCGGACGTCCCACCTTGCCAGGTGTTTACTTCCGCCTGACCACAGGAGCCAACAGATCAAGTGAGAAGGTTGTAGTTAAATAATACTGACTGCACATTAGTGTGTACATTCCAGCGGGGAGACCACAATCTCCCCGCTGTCTATTATACGATAGGAATCAGTCATAGAGAATGGTACTTCAAAATAGTCTTTTTTCGGGATAACGTTTGCAACCTCGGTCGCAAACGTTTGAAACCGCGGTTGCAA